>JAEHCK010000209.1 GCA_020696345.1 Thermoplasmata archaeon
AAAACAAATGATTCCGATTCCTGAGATATTGAAATTTAAAGAACAGAAAAATGAGATAAAGGAACGTCCTTATGATTTGTATTACCTGATGTTTCATACAATGTTATGTAGTCAAGAAATCAAAAGAGTACAATATGGTGGCGGTAAGGTTTTTACTGCCGTCACCGGAGCCCCAGTTGTTAAAATAGTATTCGCAAATGAAGGATATGGTAATAAGGAACAAGCATTTCAAGTGATATCAAAAAAACTTGTTGGTATGGCTGCTAACAATCTTATTTCGTATCGTGAATTAGAACAAAAATATCAGGGTCCGAAATTTTATATTCCTCGTGGTATCGATCCTGATCTTTGGTATGATGATCCAGATCATGATAATTGGGCATTTGGCCCGACAGCACGAATCGATAACAATGATCCTTACAAACAGTTCACTGCTTTATTTTGTGGTAAAAAGAATTCAGGTAAGGGTCTAAACAGGGTTATAATACCAGCATGTCATGGTGTTCGACCTAAACGTGACGTAAAACTTTTAATAAACGAGAGAAATTATACAGATGCTTTGTCGGCCGTACAAATGAGAAAATGGTATAATCAAGGTCATGTATACGTTGTTGCCAGTGAGACGGACGGTACGCCGAATACCGCTCTTGAAGCCGCGGCATGTGGTAGAACAATCATTTCAAACTATGTTGGTAATATGCCAGAGTTCATTAAAGATGGTTGGAACGGTTTCTTGATAAAAGGCAATCACAGTAATACAGCAGAAATGTCAAAACAGTATCGTGAAAAATTAAATTTCTTGAAGAATAATCCTAAGAAATGTCGAGAGATGGGACAAAACGCCCGTAAAACGGTTGAAGAAAATTGGACATGGAATCACAGTATGAAACATGAACGTGAGGCGTTAAGGGAGTTATTGAAATGAACATGAACGAACAAATCACTCTTGAATTACTTGAAAAGGAAAAGATTGATCCAGAATTTAAACAAGCCATCAAAGAACGTCATGCAAATGTTATTGTGTATTTCGCTGAATGGATATTAGGGGACGTGCTTGAGGTTGGTTGCCGTCACGGTGTTTTATTGGAGATGATCGAGAGATGTAAAGAAATTCTGCCGAGAGTAAGAAATACATACGGTATAGATATGTCACACGAAGCTATCGAGATGTTGAAGTCCAAAGGTCTTGCCGGTGCCGTACAGACTGCTGAGACGTTACTTGATAGCGTTGCTCTTTATGGGATGTTCGATACTATTTTCTGTCTACATACATTAGAACATTGTACTGATATACCAAAGGTGATCTCCGGCCTCTGGGAATGTTTAAGACCCGGTGGTTATGTTCTTATCGAGATACCACTACAACCCAAAGAACCAACCCCAACGGTTTGGGGTCATTATCATTGTTTTGAAACAGAACAGGAATTGATTGACATGTTTAGTGAGTTTGAACATATCATAACATTCCGTGAACCAAAACATACATGGAGGAGATTTGTTTTTAAAAAATGAAAATATTATATCTAACAATAGACCGTTCAAATATGGTTGTAACTCATTTCGAAGGATGGCATAAAGATATTGCAGAGGCCGCAGATGTTGATTTTATAAGAAAACCAATTCAAGGATATACTGCTGGCCGTTGGGCCAAACTTGTTATGACAGGAGAACTTCAATGTGAAGAAGTGATATTACCATTTTTAGAAAAAACTGGTAAAACATATGATTGGATAGTAACTGATTCAAATTTTGGTTTTATAAATGAGAGATGGAATGATATAAAAATACCCAAAGCAATGATCATAGAAGATGTACATCCCGGAAATTCTACATTACAGATGGAATGGGCTATGAAACAAAAGTGGGACATTTTGTTTTATAGATATAAACAGGGGTTCCATACATATCAGAATGAGTATCTTGACAAATTTGATTGCCGTTGGTTGCCACATTCTGTTGATACAGATATGTTTAAAGACTACAAACAACCCAAGTCAAGAGATGTCATCATGATTGGTTGGCATTTCGAGGAGCATTACCCTTACAGACAAAGAGCATTTGAAATTCTAAAAGACAAAGAGTATTTCACTGATATACAAAGACCCAATGAGGACGTCAATGGTACTAAAGATTGGCCTATCAATACTGATTTTGCTATGGTACTGAATGAGTCGAAGATTACAATCACAGGTGGTCTAAAACATAACTATCCTGTCATGAAGTTTTTAGAAATTCCGGCATGTAAAAGTCTTCTGTTTTCAAATTATTTTGCCGATCTAAAGGGTATGGGGTTCAAACCCGATGTAAATATGATTGAAATGAATTTAGATGATCTTGAAAGCCAGACTGAAAAATTACTGGCAGACGATGACTTTAGAAATGAAATAACAAATAATGGATACAATTTTGTACGAGAGAACCACACAGGTCAAACTCGAGCAAAACAGTTATTGGAGGAATTAAATGGTTGAACAAATTTTAGAAAGAGAAGGAGTACCGGAAGATTATGATGAACATTTTCGAGGGGTAGTTGGGACAGAAAAGTCCTTTTCACGGCCTTTTAATTATGAGAGTATTATATCCTTTCTACCAAGTTCCGAAGAAATGGGAGACGAATATATAGTTGACATTGGGTGTGGTTTTGGCCGAATGGCAAAGTTTATGAAAGATGCTGGATATAAGAACTATTTGGGCCTTGATTTCTCAACGTTTGGCATAGAATATGCAACAAAAGAATACCCAGAATATGACTTTAAGGTCATGGATTTGAAAGACCCAGAACAACGGAAGATATTTAAAGATTATAAATTCTTTGTGTCAAATGAAACGTTGGAACATATATCAGATGAGGCCGAGGTAATTAAAGATATACCTGTCGGTTCATCGTTTTGTTTTACAGTACCAGACTATCCGTCTACATGGCATCTGAGATATTTTAAAAACACTGATGAAATTGCCGAACGGTATAAAGATTATATAGAGGTTATTGATACAAAAGAATATTGGCCCGAAGATCGTCCAGGCCGTGCAGTTCAATTTGCTTTGAAATCTATAAGGAGAGATGTATGAAATTAGATGTTTTGATAATGGGATCGAGTCGTAAACAGTTATTGGAGATTACACTCGAATCATTTAAAAAATATGTGGTATATCAAAATACAGATGTCAGATTTCTGATGCATGAAGATTTTGCTTATCCGTCAGACAGTGAAAAGTCTGTAAGTTGGGCAAAATCTCAGGGCATCCATGTAGAGTCAAGCCTACCTAAACTTGGTTTGGGATATGCTATGGATAAAATGTTCAAGATGATCGAGTCTGATTATGTATTTTATTTACAGGATGATTGGGAGTTTGAACGCCCTGTTGAACTTGATAGAATATTGTGGACTATGGAGAGAAACAAGAAAGTAAATTGTATAACATTCAACAAGTATAAAAATGGTGAAGATAATACGGGTTTCGCATATAAAGATTATCTATATGATGGTCTACCACTTTCTATATATCCTGGTTGGCAATTTCTCCCGGGCCTATGGCGTATGTCAAAGGTCAGAGAACAATGGAGTCCGAGAAAGATACGTCCAGAGGGTAATTTTCAAAATTCATTTGGTGATAATGACAAAAGAATGAATGACCGGCCGTACCTTGAAGAAAATGTCGGGGCATATTTTTATGGTTTACATGGTGAACCCCGATATGTCAGACACTTAGGTGGTACATGGCGTATGGCAGAGTGGCAGGTGAAAGAAAATAATTACAAACCCACAGGTGTCCGACACTGGGAGTTTATGAAATGGCAAAGAGATAGAGCGCCGTGGTTGGGAAAATTAACAGCAAGACCCTTAAATCGCGGTGTGCAATTGAATGCCGAAGGCCGTAAACAGTTGGAGAGCCAGCCCGAGTATATTAAGGAGATGTATAAATGAAACACCATCGTGGCTTGAATTCCAAGAAACTAAAACGAGGGAATTTAATAGTTTCTGAGAAAAGAAAATTTATTTATATTAGACTTGGAAAGGTCGCAGGTACATCGATTCATACTCACGTATTGAAAAAAGAAGTTCCTGACCTAATATTCACTCCTGAAAAAGAATGGGTAAAAACATTTAAAAGAGAAGATTATTTTGTTTTCACGTTTGTTAGAAACCCTTGGGATAGAATGGTAAGTATATGGAACTATCACTCCGGTGGAGCGCACTTGCCGACATTTAAAAAATTTATTCGATCTGATTTTAAATATAATAGCCACTCAGGAAAACCAAAGATCGGCATTTACAATCATACACTGCAAATGGTTGATCATTTTTTTATTGAGCCAGATTATGTTGGTAGATTTGAAAATTTAAAAGATGATTGGAAACATGTTGGTAGAAAAATAGGTGTGTCGCAAGAACTTGAACATCATAATGAAACACCATATAAAGGGAAAATAAAACAACATTACACAACATATTATGATGTTGAAGATGTTGAGACGATAAGAAAATTATTTAAAGATGATATAGAAACCTTTAATTATAAATTTGGGGAGAACTAATGATAAAACGATATCACGTTTGTGAGGTTTTGAAAGAATTTACAAAAGATTTATATACGTATCCGAAAAATGATTGGTTAGATACAGTATTTGCATATCTTGATTATGTACTGATTTGCAATCAACATATCACCAACACATTTACACATATTTTAGCAAATAACATGACCGATTTTTATGAACATTATCCTGGCGGTCTTTTTCCAAAATTCTTAGAGAATTATCCACAGGGGGTTATTAAGGATAATGTTGATAGAATCAATCAAGAGATTGAAGACATACAACCATGTGAGACGGTGCCAATACCACAATTGTACACACTGTCAAAATTTGATCTTTTAGATTTGAGAGTACCATATAAACACATAATTCAAATATTGAAACATGTTGGTGATCCTATTATTGAACGAGCAGAGTATGGTTACTATATAGGTAGTCTTTTGAAAATCTCTGTTGATGGTTTCATAAAAGAATATGGACCAGACGCGTTTGATGAACCCAATTGGAACGTTTTAGATGATAGAGTAAAGACATTCCGGTCAGGTGTCTTTTGTACATTGGAGAATAAGAGGACTTTTCATGCCTGAAATAGAATTGGTTCCACTAAAAGACGGCAAATTGAATGTCAGAGCATGAATATTTGTAAATCCAAGTTGGGGTATAC
>JAEHCK010000061.1 GCA_020696345.1 Thermoplasmata archaeon
TCCAATATTTGGCGTGTCTATTATGCCCATACCTATCAATATTTTGACCCGACTATCTTTATTGTCCCAGAATACTGTGGGCGAGGCATAGGTTTGAATGATCTTCGTACCTACATTTGGTCGGAATTCCCAGAGTTGAGTGCCTTTCTCTGCATTGAAATAATATAAACCTCTGGAAATAGAAGTATTAGCAGATTCTGAATTTACCGAAAATATTATCCGACCTCTCTCGATCTCATTGAGTTCATCAGTATTAAAATAGGCCAATGATGACCAAATGCCTTCACTTCCACCGGTCCCGCCGTCAGGTATTGGCTGCACCCAGAGCATTTCTTTTGTACCAAAATTATAACAATAGATCTTATTATCTTTCAGGGTGCCAAAAAAGATCCTGTCTTCAACCACACCGGGGCGGTCGAGTACCACGGGCGCACCAACAAGCGGTCCATCTAATTTTTCACTCCAGGCTAATACTCCAGTCTCCGCATTTAAACAAAATAAATAGTTATTATTATTATCATTTTCAGTACCACTACCTACATAGAGGTAACCGTTAAAGACCGTGGGTGTAGCATAGGATTGCTGTAATAAGTTATATTTCCATATTTTTTCACCGGTTTGTAGATCCACTGCATATAAATATTTATCAGTGGCCGTGAAATATACAATATCATTTACCACAACTGGTGATGAATATATCTCACCTTTCAGGTCACCATTATCATTGAACTTCCATAATGTGTTATTGGTTTTTGGAGCATAACTACTCGTGTTGCCGGTATTAAAAAAATCGAATTGGAATGTAGCCCAATATTTAACATCTTCAGGCGCCCGTGAACCCGTGAGTTCTGATGCAGCCTCCAAACCTTCAAGATTGTGGTTTGGTCCACTGGTTGCACGTGATTGCATATCTGTGGGTTCCGGATGATGCCAAAATGATGCAATGGATATTAAAAAAAGGATAAGAACAACCACGAGGCTATATATGAGATGATATTTGGCCTTTTTTGACGTTATATTCATTTATTACCTTCTTGTCAGAATGTTATTTTTAAAATCTTAGCTAATAAATAATAATTATTATTTATTATATGTATAAACATTTATAAATTGTTTCAATTTAATTTTTAGATATATTTAAAATTTGGATAACAAATCATAAGCTCATTGCACTATTTATCTGTTTTTATCTATACATAAGAACTATTTTAGTTAATTGATCAAGGTTAGATCAAGTTTAATAATATTGATTAAATAATTGTTGTCATAACTTGTGATTATTTTCAACAGCCAGACAATGAAATATCTTGTGCCTGATCAATCTTTATAGGATAAAGATTATATATAACTACAACATTATCCAATAAAATTCTGGGTAAACCAAATTTTATATAATCTAAATACTCTGGAGGAATTGGTCAATGAAAACCAACATTAGAAAGATTTTAAGCCTACTCCTTGTAATCGCAATGTTATTGTTTACGGCGGCCTCATTTACAGGCAGTGCCGAGCCGGTTACTGCTGAAGACAAAGATGGTGATGGTTTAAATGAAGCAGAAGAAGTCGAATTGGGCACCAATGCGTCAAACCCTGATACCGATGGTGACGGCATAATTGATTCTGTGGATGAGAAACCATTGGAAGAAGCAGAAGAAGTTAAAGCATTATCCGAAGAAGAAGCTGACCGTGAAGATGTTTCGAGCAGTTTAATAAATATATTTTTATTTGTTTTATTACTCTCATTTGCCATATTCTCACTCTTGGCTGGGATATTTACCGCATATTTTGGTGCAGGTAAAAGCCGCGCCATCGGTGGTGGACTTCTTGTAATGGGGTTAGTCATTATTCTTGTATGGGTATACTACGGTATTTTAGGTTCTTACCCGGACGATACATTATTAGGTGTTGTCCACTGGAATGCGGCTAAAACTTTGGAAGCGTTTATTACCGTACTTAGTGCGATCATAGGCGCGGTCATCGCAGTTGTTATGTTTCTGGTTGCGATCATGAAATCGTAGACCTTTTCGATACCTTGACTTTTAAGTTATTGAACTGCTATATACTTTATATTGAATCTAATAAATAGTATATACAATAAGTTTTAATAATTATAAAATCTTTTTACCTAATCAATAAATTTCAGGTTTGGGTCCTATGCCAGAGCAATATAAAATTAAGGTCAAGATCAGTCTCATCGGAGATAGCCGTGTAGGAAAAACCAGTCTAGTCGGACGATATGTAAAAGATTACTTTGGTGATAAATATATCACGACCATTGGTACGAAGGTAAGTACAAAACAGTTGAAGCTAAAAAAGCAAGGTAAAGAAATCAATTTGACACTTTCGATCTGGGATATCTTGGGTCAGGAGCAATTTACGAAGGTCCAGACCATGGCATTCGATAGTTCAAAAGCTGCATTTATTGTCTGCGACCTTACAAATAAAGAATCCTTGGAGAATATTTTGAAGTGGCATCAGCGTTTAACCGAAGTTACCGGGGACATTCCGATCATTATTCTGGCCAATAAATGTGATCTAACCGATCAATATTGTTTTGGGGAACCAGAGCTGAATGAATATGCAACAAAATTGAATGCACCTTATTTTATTACCAGTGCAAAAAAAGGTGATAATGTAATTAAGGCTTTTTATAAAATAGGTGAAGATATAATAAATTATATTTTTCAAGAAAAAAAATAAATTCTAAGTGGTATAATTGTCTGCAGATATCAAGGAATCAACTGAACATAATCTATTAATCGAAGTAGAGGATGAGATCATAGTAACGTTCTGTAAGTATAATGGTGGCATGGAATTTGCCATGCCGATAATTAGAAATCAAATCGAAAAACTTGGTTTTGATTTCAAAAACCCTACAAAAGACAATATGAAAGATCTTGTAGATGCACTGGTGGATGTCACTGAAAAGATTATTGATGTGGATATCGCAAAAGAGGAACGTAAAGTATTTAAGAAGATATTGAAGAAATTAAATATAACCGATCCAGAACCATACTAATAATGTGTTATTGGATTATAGATAGAGAATATATCCTAAATCCAAATAATACAAAATCCGAAGTTCGAATATCTAAACTCTAAACAAATCCCAATGTTTGAATGACTGGAACAATCATTTGTTAGGAAAGTGGGAGGTGTAGAGAGGAAAGCGGGTTGATATATTATCGTTAAAACCCTCTTTCCTCTAGCGTTTTGAATTATTAACGCTTTGAAGCGTCCTCTTCCCTCTTTCCTATTTAAGATTTGGAGTTTTAAAATAATCTAGTAATAACTGATTAAATCATCATTTTTACATTATCCTACGAAAATTGGGAGATGAACCATTTTTTAATCTCTGATACCATCTTCCGTAACCGTGACCACAGCCTCGCCTTCAGGTAAGTTTGGTGAATCGATCAAACGACAGATACGTTTTCCACCCTTACTTTTTCGTAAATAGACCCTGAATGTTGCCGTATGGCCCAGAATATGTCCGCCGATCGGTCTGGTGGGGTCGCCAAAGAAAGCATCGGGCTTGGATTGGACCTGATTGGTAACGATAATACTGGCATTTCGGATATCACCGAATCGTTGAAGGTCGTGAAGATGTTTATTCAATTTTTGCTGCCTGTCTGCCAGTGCGCCGCGACCGATGTACTCGGCACGAAAATGGCCGGTCAATGAATCGACTATTAATAATTTGATCGGAAATTCGCTGACCATCTCTTTTAACTTATCCACCAATAGTATTTGATGATGTGAATTGTAAGCTCTTGCAACATGGATGGTTTTAAGCACATCGGACGGGTCAAGCTCCAAGCCACGTGCCATTTGAGCTATACGTTCGGGTCTGAACGTGTTCTCGGTATCAATAATTACCGTATGTCCTTCCAAACCGCCCTGGTCATGTTTTAATTGTGCATTCACCGCCAATTGAAGTGCGATCTGTGTCTTTCCCGAACCGAACTCGCCAAACAACTCTGTGATCGCCTGTGTCTCTATACCGCCACCCAGCAACTCATCCAACGCCTTTGAGCACGTGGTCAATTTATGGATCTCGGAACGACGCTCGAGCAGTACATCACCAGTCTCGAAACCACCTATATCTACTTTTTGTCGTGCAGAATTAATTATCTTTATTGCCGTTCCCTCGCCTATATCCGCAACTTCAGCCAGTGTACTGGGTGATGTAACGGCAATGGCCATTAGATCGGAAAATCCAGAATCACGTAATTTTTCTGCAGTTGCGGGTCCTACATAAGGCAACTCTTCTAAATCATTATCTTCCATTTTATCACTTATCCGTTAAATTATTAAACCCACACTTAAAAGCGGGGTATTATTTATTAAGTCAATATCATTATTTAAATTAAACATCGGAGATGACTGAATGTATTTTAATTACTTCCTCCCCAATATCTATTGGTTACTCGATAATGGCCATCATTTAATTAAAATGAAGTAATTTACAATATAACCAAAAGAATCCTAATTTCTCTCTATTTTATTCAAATGGTTCATTGTCTAGAACCTACATAATATTGATTAGATATAAAATATATCACTATAATACATTGATACCATGAACAATCTGAATAAAAAAAAGCAGTTGTCGAGTTTTGACATTATGGTTCTAACTTCCGAGCTACGCGAAATGTTGGTCGGCGGGTTTATCAATAAGGTTTATCAGCCCATAAAAAACGAGCTTGTGTTAAGAATTACCGTGCCTGTAAAGGAAAAACTATCAAACACCCAGGCCTCAACAGAAAACCACACTCTGGATGCTTCCAGTGATCAATTGAACCAAGGGCAAGGGCCCCGATATAAACAGATCAACTTAATGATAACTCTGGGTAAATTCATGTACGCAAAACCCAAGACCGGCCCCGTTGATGTACAGACAGGATCATCAAGATCCATACCCATACCCGGCTCGTTTGCCATGCTGCTGCGAAAGCATTTAAAAAATGGTAAGATAACCGATATCTATCAACATGAATTTGATAGAATAGTTGTATTGGATATCGCGAAGCAAGAAACATACCAGTTAATAATCGAACTGTTCGGTGATGGTAATGCCCTCCTGGTGAAAGATAACAATATCATTCAACCGTTATTCTCCCATACCTGGAGTGCACGAACACTGCGTGCGGGTCAGATCTACAAATTCCCACCCATAAAAGTCAACCCGCGCAAACTGGACCTTCCGGAGTTTAACAAGATTTTGACAACTTCAAATAAAGACCTGGTAAGAACGCTGATCATGGATATGGATATACCCGGAAAATACTCAGAAGAGCTTTGTATACGAGCCAAGCTTGATAAGAAAAGCAAACCTGATCAACTCACCGATGGAGATCGAGATAAATTGTTCGAACTGATTCAAGAGCTATTCGAGATGGTCGAGACAGAACCACATGCGTTATTGATCTACACAGATGATGGTATGACCGACCTGGTTGATCTGGTGCCGATAAATCTTGAACTTTATGATAAATTCCATATCAATGAAATGGATGATTTCAATTCTGCAGTGAAACAAATTTTTGATCCTGATTCGGAAAATGGTGAACTTTTAGGCCATGATAAACGAGAGTTTGAAAAGGTCCAGGTAATGACCGACCAGACCTCGACCGAGGTTGCCAGGCTAAAGCGGCAATTAGAACAGCAGAGCATTGCCCTTAAAAAATTTACAACGCAGATCAAAAATAACCGCGAGTTTGGTGATGCGATCTATAATAATTATCAACGGTGCGAGAAAATTTTGAATGAGGTTACGGAGTTAAGAACGAAATTCGAACCCGATGAGATCATTCAACAAATATCCGAAACAGAAGATATCGTAGAATTGAACCCGCACGAGGGATATTTGATATTGAAAATGAAAAAGATAGAAAACGATGGTACTTTGGACATCAAACTGGACATGCGCAGGAGTGTTATGGAGAATGCAAATGCCTATTACGAATTGAGCAAACGGGCCAAGGAGAAATTATCAGGCACAAAAAAAGCGTTGAGACAAACTCAACAAGGGGTAAATGATCTATCAAATAAACTCGATAATATCAAGAGTCAAGATATACCCAGAGCAAAACCTTGTGTACGAAAACATTTCTGGTTCGAAAAGTATCATTGGTTCGTCACCAGTGCTGGTAATATTGTCGTTGGCGGCCGTGATGCAAAGTCCAATGACCAAATAGTGAAACGGTATTTGGATGATAAGGATCGATATTGTCATGCAGATCTGGGTGGTGCGCCGAGTGTGGTAATAAAGCATGATCCAAACATGGATGGATCGGATATATCTGATGACAGCCTGAAAGAGGCGTGTGAGTTTGCACTGTTATATTCCAAGGCCTGGCATGCAAAGCTGGGTGCGGCAACTGCATACTGGGTGAAACCCAGCCAGGTAAGTAAATCACCGCAGAGCGGTGAATATCTGGGGCGAGGCGCCTTTGTGATAAGGGGTAAACGTAATTACATAACCAATCTTAAATTGCAATTGGGTTTGGGAGAGATCGAACATGAGGGCCGAAAAAAGCTCATGGCCGGACCGCTGAGTGCGATCAGTGCACATTCAAGATCGTATGTTGTCCTGGCGCCTGGAAATATAAAGAAGAATGCAATGGCGAAAGAATTGAGCGATCTGTTCAATATAGTTGTGGATGATATATTGAGTATTTTACCCAGTGGTGAGTTTGCGCTGGTGAAGAAGGTGGGAATTAAGAATGATTAATTGATAAATCGAATAGTAAAAAAGGGTTATTGTCCACCGCAAGCACGGGAACTAGAAGTATTATTGATGGGGAATTGGAAATTGCAAATTGGAAATTTGAAAAGTTAAAATTGTGATTATATTTTGGGATTTTGATATTAGGATTTTCTTGGAGTTTGGATATATTTGGATTTGGGATTTCGAATCAAATTTTTTTTTGATTGCTTTTTTCTTAAAGAAAAAGCTGCTTTTTGGAATAATTTCACTTACCCTATGTAAAATCTTAAGATAAGGTATTTAATAATGAAATCCCATATATATATTATGAAATAGGTGAAATGATGAACGAAATCGCCACGATTGAAGAATTTGAAAATAAATATCAGGATGAGTGGATATTAGTTGAAGTAATAGAAAAAGACGACTTAAACCAACCAAAAAAAGGCAAATTAGTTGCCCATAGTAAAAGAAGAGACGACATTTATGATGAAATGCGTAAACATCATGGCCATACTGCAATATTCTTTTCAGGAGAAATTCCAAAAAAAGGATATGCTTTTTGCTTCTAAATAGGGATTTGCATGGTTACTTTTAATTTTGATCCAAAGACCAGTGGTATTGTTTTATTTGCGAATTTTGATGGTGAAGAAACTAAAACAATAAATATGCTATTAGATACTGGTGCAACATACACTACCATTCCATGGCATGTGGCAGAAGCATTAGGTTATAAACCATCAGAATCTGATAATATGGCAACAATAACTACTGCAGATGGTGTACTAAATGTTCCATTATTTGTTGTTAATAGTATTGAGGTTTTAGGTCAGAAGATTGAAAACGTTACAGTAATGATTCACGATTTACCAGAAACCAGCCGTGTTGATGGTTTATTGGGATTAAGTTATCTTAGAAATTTCGATCTTACAATAAAATTTAAAGCCGGCATACTGGAAATGGAATAAAAATAAATACAACCACCATTGTCCACCGCAGGCTGGTGAAGGGATCGGTTAATATTATAAACGTATTAATTAAATCAATACATCAACATTCATATTTGAAATGATTTTTAAATGGAGTTTAGATGAAAAAAGATAATAAAAAGAAGAAATCACGAACTTTCCTAATAATAGTTATAATAATTAATGTGATCTTTATTGGATTGTTAATTTTTGGTTGGTATTTATTATCTGATCTAGGTTTTTGGTCAGATGTTACATTTGAAAACAAATCTAGTGAGAAAATAAAAATTACTCCAATAGGAATTATTGAAGACAGAAATGAAATTGGTCCTATTATTCGGATGAAAAAAGAATTGTTTACTTCTGAAGTTCCAAATAAAAGAATAAACCTTGAAAGTGATAAATCTATTAAAATTACCTATGATACAGACGATCAAAATCTTCAATTTGTGATAATTGAATATCCAAGTGACGACATTAGAATATTAAAAATCGATGCTGAGTTTTGGGAAAATAAAACATATAAAGTAGGTTATTATGCGACACGTGAGGATAAATATATAATTCCTCCCAAAGATGAATTACCATCATGTCCTGAGATCTTAAAACCTACAATTAAAGGAAAATATGTAAAAGTTACCGATGAACTTATTAATATTTTTATGGAACTTTAGACAAAATATTTGATAATTTTAACTTTGCCCCGCCTGTTCTTTTATTCAGCGTTCCTGCACATGAAGTGACGAATATTAGGTGTCTGCAGGTCTGGTATGGTGGGGGATAGCCAGATGGTGGAACATGAGAATTTTTCTTTTTGGTAAGAAATAGATAGTTTGTACCAAAAACAATAAATATATTGGTAAACAATATAGTAGATGGTGATATATTGGAATTTATTAAAATTGACCAAACAGGTAAGATATATTTACCAAAAATTATTCGTAATAAAATTGATACAAAAAGTAAGTATTTGATAATAACTCTTCCAGATGGAGATATGATACTACATAGAATTAAAAAATCGAAAAATCCACTTCGTGATTTCCAACGCTCATGGACAACAGTTAAAAATATTTCTCAAGTAAGAAAAGAAATTTTAACTGAAGCAATAAGACTTGCAGGATCTCGCGGTGATTAATTTGTATGCAGATACCGATTTTTTTCTTGCATTAATAAAAAAAGATGATTGGTTAAAGAAAAATGCCGAGAAAATATATAAAAAATATCAAAATGAATTATGGACTTCAACATTGACTATAAAAGAATTAATGCTATTAGCGTATCGAGATAAAAAAGATCCAACGGAAATTATTGAAAAAGCTGCTGAGTTAATGCCGATTAGGGAACCCGAAATAGGTGTTGAAGGACACATAGCGGCATGTTATTTAATTAAAAAATATCGAATGACTCCTTTTGATGCATTACATGCTGTACTTTGTGAAAATGATTCAATAGTAAGTTCAGATAAAAAATATGATATGTTGGGACTCCATAGAATTAAATTAGAGAAGGAATAAAAACCCCCATTGTCCGCCACGGGCAGCCGAGAGGGAAAAACCAGCAATATTGTTGATGGGGGAATTGTAAAATAAAAATTATATTGACCTAACCAAACGAACTCCTACTACTTCCCCTTTATAACTTGGAATTCTGGAATCTCGATGAGCTGATGCTCCATATCCTGCAAAATTCATATAACTGCCACCGCGAAAGATTCTACATGGTTTTACTCTCTCTTTTGGAATCCCTATTGGGTCAATTACAGTTTCAGATGGATAATCACTAAACCAATCTTCACACCATTCATAAACATTACCATGCATATCATAAAGCCCAAATTTATTTGGTTCAAGTTTACCTACTGGATGGGGTATTCGTCCGGTTTTATTCACCTCAAATAACCTTTTATTTATAACTCCTTTTTCAACATAGATATTTTGTGTAATTTCTGAGTTTTTATAATGCCAAAGGTAATCATCTAAATTTTCTTTCTTGTGATCGAAATAATACATAGATGTACTATCTGCACGGCATGCATATTCCCATTCGGCTTCAGTTGGAAGGCGGCATTTTTGCGAACCATTCTTACCAAATTCCAAATCATTTAAAGCCGATATAAACTCCTGACAGTCATTCCAAGAAACATTTGTAACTGGAAGATCATGCCGTTTATATAAACTTGGATTGGTTCCCGTAACATTTTCCCATTCTTTTTGCGTTACTGCATAAATCCCAATATAAAATGGTTTTGTTAATTTTACTTTATGAACTGGCTCGGCAATATCTTTCTGCCCCATCATAAATTCTCCTGGGGGTATTGGTTTAAATCGCATACCAATTTTGTTTGTTATTTCTTGTTCCAATTTTTCACCTTTGTCAAATCCATATAAATTAATTATTTTTCTCGATCTTTTTAATTTCATTATTAATTGATTTTAAAATCCGGACTATTACTTTTTTATTTGAAAGATTTATTTTTCCAATAATTACACTATAAGATGATATATTTATAAAAACATGATATTTGGGAATATAAATTCTTTCATCAAATGATATTAAATTATTGATTGATGCTTTTTTTGGACCTTTTTTAAAATATTTATGTTTCTTGGATTTAAGTATTTCTTCTATTTTTTCAATAAGAAGTAGTTTAGGTATGCAATATGATTTTAGGAAATGACCAATTAATTCTTTAATTGAAATAAATAATATAATACATAAAATTAAAGATATTATAAAATTAACAAAATTCCTTAGTGTTGGATTAAAAATTATTGATATAATCAAGTTTATAAATAATATACTAAAAAATAAGATGAAAAAATTAACTAATACAGTACCATTAATCCAATTATATTTAGTAAATTCTGATTTTATCAAATATCCCAAAATAATTATTCCAATAATAATAGATACAGATGAAGTCAATATATTTTTTAGACTGAACTGCAAAACTTCAAAATAATTGAGAAATAATATTAGAACTCCAAAGAAAATTATAAGAATTGCTCCAATAAATGGAGATGCTTTAATATATTTTTCTTTAAGACATATTTTTTTCTTCGAATCTTTATAATTATATTTGTTATATTCTAGTTCTCGTTCTTTTTTAATCCGCTTATTTTTTAATATCAAATAAATGTTCATAAAAATAAGGATCGCACAAATTACCCCAGTAAATAGTTTTAGGAAGTCAAATAAATTATCTTTTGTATTGGGATCATATTTGTAATGTAGATCTATTGTTTCGTTGGTTGGGTTTTCGAAAACTAGCCAATAATCTCCATCTTTTGGTGGTATAAATCTAAATGTCTGAGAAGTTATATTATCCGAAACGTTAAGTTGTTTATATTTCAAACCATCTTCATTTTCTATCCAAAAATTAATAGTAGTATTTTCATCAATATTCCATTTAATAAGATAATCCAAATTACCATAGAGCTCAGGATATTTTTGTCGATGAGTATCAAATGGGGTCAATTTTACATGTTTATCTTCTACAGGTATCCGACTAGAAAAAAATACATTCAATATGATTAAATAAATTATTATCCCTACAAAGATAACTATAGCTATTTTCTGATATTTTTTTAATGGCTTTTTATCATTCTCTCTTTTTATTAAAGATCTTCTAGAATAAATAACATATGATAAGATCAAAATTGGAATTAAAATATAAATTATGTACATAGGTTCTTCAATACCCTCGGAATCCCGTAATATCAATTTGTTTATTGTAAGATTGACTGATTTGTTTTGATTGGCGTTTTCCCAAACAAAAGTATAGTCATCTCTATGTTCAAATATAAATTCCCCTTTATCATTTGTTTGATTTTGATTTGAGGAAAAATAATATATTTTATTGCCGTCCTTATCTTCAAACCAAAACTTGACAGAATCATTGTTATAATTTGTTATGTTCCATTCCCATGAGATTAGTCTATTAGCTCTTATATTTGTAAAAGTATGTTCATATTTATTATCAGGTTCGAGTAATATATTCTTTCCATGTATAATAGATGATTCCGGAGTTTCATTATTAGCAATTAATGCTGTAATAACCGCAACACTAATAATAAGAACTAATGTAATTACTATAGAAATTACTATTGCTTTCCCTATATCTTTCCCTTTTCCCATATCAACAACTTCGTTTCATGAAGTATTTTTATATATAATTAAGTTTTTTGGATCGATCGGTCAATTGATTTGCCGAGGGTAAATAACTAATATGTAAAAACCATGAACCGTACAAGAATCGAACATCAACAAATTATCCAAGAGGTAATTAAATATGGAATCAAATATTTTACAGATCTCCGAGGTATTATCGGGAGATCATGTGGACAATGAAGTGTCTATTCGCGGCTGGATACATCGAACACGCAGCAGCGGTAAAATTGCATTTGTCACGATCCGTGATTCTTCGGGGATCATACAAACCGTAACTGAAAAAGTAAACGTTGATGAGGACGATTTCAAAGATGCGCGAAAGGGTTTGGTGGAATCCTCGGTGATGCTTACCGGTCTGGTGCATGAGGATGCACGCGCACCCGGTGGTTTCGAGCTGTCGGTGTCAAAGTTCAGAGTCATAAATTTCGCCGAGAAATATCCTATCACGCGCGATCAATCCGAGGAGTTCCTGCGTGAGAACCGGCATCTATGGCTCAGGTCCAGAAAACTTACCTCGATCATGAAGGTCAGGTCAACCATTACAGGTGCGATACATGACTTTTTCAGGGGGCGCGGGTATTACGAGTTCACACCACCAATACTAACACCCAGTGCTTGTGAGGGTGGCGCTACATTGTTCGAGGTAAAATATTTTGATAATGTTACATATTTAACTCAGAGCTGGCAGTTGTATGCCGAGGCGGCGATATTCGCTCTTGAAAAGATCTACGACGTTGCACCAACATTCAGGGCCGAAAAGTCCAAAACATCAAGACATTTGACCGAGTTCTGGATGGCCGAGATGGAGGCGGCTTGGGCAGGTTATCGAGAGGTTTCGGAGATTGGAAAAGACGAGATCAAATTCATAATCAATGAGGTTTTAGAGCGAAACAGGCCGGAATTAGAATTTTTGGGCGGCAATATTTCAGAGCTGGAAGCAATGGTGGATGATCAGTGGCCAACTATTACATATACAGAAGCTTTGGATATGCTGTCAAAACGCTCGGGTGTAGACATTCGTTGGGGAAAAGACCTGCGTACCATAGAAGAGGACAAATTAATGGAACACTTCGAGACCCCCGTAGTGGTAATACAATATCCCAAAGAGGTCATGGCATTTTACAAGCCGGTGGAGGAGGAGGCGGACGCATCGGTACCCGGGCCGGTGGCTAAATGTTTTGATATGCTGGCGCCAAAAGGATATGGTGAACTCATCGGCGGTTCTGAACGCGATACTGATGTGAAGTCATTGATCGCGGCTTTGGAAAATGAAGGTGAGAACGTTTCCAATTATGAATGGTACTTGGATCTAAGGAGATACGGTTCAATTCAACATTCGGGCTACGGGTTGGGTGTGGAACGGTTGGTCAGCTGGATCTGTAATCTTGAAAATATTAAAGACTCCATACCGTTCCCACGAACCTTGACACGGTTCACACCGTAGATGGTTGGATATGTCGATAAGATATCAGGATGTTCTATCTAGTGCTGAGATGACATGATGTTGAATATGGCGTTGAGATGTCGGGATGTTCTATATGTCGCTGAGATGTCGGGATGTTCTATATGTCGCTGGGATAACGGGATGTTGTATATATCGTTGAGATTTCGGGATGTTGGATATATCAAAGAGATAACAGGATGTTCTAAATGTCGCTAATATAACAGGATGGACAAATGAATTAACAATAATAAATCAGACATCTTGATAATTAATCGAAATGTAGAACATCCCAACAATTAATCACAAAATAGAACATCCCAACAATTAATCACAAAATAGAACATCCTAACAATTAATCGAAATATAGAACATCCCAGTAATAAAGCGACATAACCCACATTCCACATCCCAAATCCCTAATTATTTAATATTTAATTTCATTACTTAATTCGGTTTTACCATGGACGACTTCCCACCAACCACACATGTGGTCACTTCTTTCTTAACATACAACCACCGGATATTGATCCTGAAGCGCAGTGATAAGGTCAGAACCCATAAGAATAAGTGGGCGGGTGTGTCGGGATACATCGAGCCTGGCGAAACCGATGAGGATACCGCCAAAAAAGAGATCGTGGAAGAAACGGGGCTGGCCGTGGAAAACTTCGAACTCGTTCGCAAAGGCGAGCCTCTACATGTTCAGGACGGCGCCCGGATCTGGGTCGTGCACCCGTTCCTGTTCAAAACCACAACTGATAAGATCACCATGGACTGGGAGCATACCGAATATCGCTGGATATTGCCGGACCAGCTCGATGATTTCGATTTCGTGGTTTTTTTAGATCATGCGCTTAAAGCTGTGCTAAAGTGATTACCAGGCCATTTTTATTTACACTTGACAATTGTAATTTATATCATCAAATCATCTAATCATCTAATAAAGTTTATATAAATCAAAATTATTAATAAAAAATATTATTTTATAAACCAGGAATTCATATGGATCTCTAAAAAACTTATTCGGATGTTTATAAAAACGACTCTTTGGGAAAGGTTGAGATTACAGTAGATTCCTGGCCTAAAAATAGATATGAAGCTTCAATATTTTTCACAGGTAGTGGAAAAAGAGTATTAGATGTAGGATGTGGGAATGGTACAGTCTTATATAATCTTAAAAATGGATTTGATGAATTATATGGAATAGAATTATCTAAAAAAAGAGTGAACATTAGTAAAAAAACTCTTAAAGGTTTTAATGCTGAGATAATTGAGGGTAATATTGAGGCGGGGGTTGAGTATGATGATGAGTTTTTTGATGTAATAATTTGCTCTGACGTGATCGAACATTTAGTTGATGTTTTTTGTGGATTCAAAGAAATGACCAGGATCTTAAAAAAGAAAGGCAGGCTGGTCTTAAATACACCAAATGTTGCTTATCTTCTTAATAGAATTAAATTGGTATTAGGAATTTTCCCTTCAACTTCCGCAGGTAATGAAGGCTTTGATGTTAGAACTGATTTGGAACTTTTTGATGGTGGACATTTGCATTATTTCACATTCTCAATGTTAGATAAGATGTTCAAACGCTACAATTATTCAAAAATTGAGAAATACGGTTTTGGCGGATTTAAAAGGCTTCATAATATATATCCTTCTTTAATGTCCCCGAGCTGTCAAATTGTAGGTACAAAATAAACGATTTAATATCCGATCGGGAGGCAAAGATTAGATGTTAAAAACTTTTGAAGTTCGAACAAACAATCATAATGAGCTAATCGATATCACCAGCCAGGTTCAAGAAGTTGTTAAAAGCTTGGGTGTTAAAAACGGCATTTGCATGGTATACATCCCGCACACCACCGCGGGTGTGACCATCAACGAGAACGCCGATCCATCAGTGAAACACGACATATTGATGGAATTCAGCAAGCTCGTGTCCGAGCACGATCATGATTACCGACACTCCGAGGGCAACTCGGCCGGGCATATCAAATCAACATTGTTCGGGTCCAGCGTGCACCTGATCATCGACCACGCCAAGCTGGTCCTGGGTATCTGGCAGGGTATTTACTTCGGCGAGTTCGATGGACCGCGTGGGCGTAGAGTTCACGTTAAAATTATTGAAGGGTAAACGACGAGTGAAATCACAAATTCCAAATAACAAGCTCCAAATAAATTCCAAGCACCAAATTCCAATTACCATAACAAAAGGAGTCTAAGGAGTCTCTGACTCTCGACTCTATGACTCTTGACTCTATAGACTCATTTCCCCGAGCTCCTGACCCCTATTTCGGTTATTCGGTCAATGGGATTTGGAATTTTTCCTATGATCAGTGCTAAACAATAATAAATAACAACCCCATTACAAGTAAGTAGGTTCTCACATGAATTACGGCGACATCGAGGGCAAGGGCAAGATCTACTCAGACTCCGGCGACATTATCCTTAACCCTGGTGAGCGTGTTGTCAAGACCTTCTGCGGCATGCTGCACCGCGGCTGGATCAGGTATAAATTGGGTTGGCGAACAATAATGTTCAAAGGTTATGGATCCATTGACCTGACAAACAAAAGAGTGGTTTATATTGAAAAACCCGAATTCATCGAAAAAATTCATACATTTAATCTCGACCACGAGCTGGGCGATTTCGGTGGCTGGGATTACCATGCACACAGGTTGCGCCGTGCAGCGGCTCTGGATGCGTTCATGTTTTTCGATTTGCCCATATCTGAGATCACAAAGATCAAACACGATAAACAACTGTCCACCATATTTGTCAAAGATGCAAAACATACATACAAGGTCGTTGTAGAGCCGGATGCTGGCAAAGAAATTGATGCACACTGGAAAAAATATTTCAAGATAATTTAATTATTGAAGTTTTGTGTTTTGCGCTGCCTCTTGAAATCAGTTGCTAGTTTCTAGTGTGATCATATTAAAACTGGCAAC
This sequence comes from Thermoplasmata archaeon, assembly GCA_020696345.1. Lineage (GTDB taxonomy): Archaea > Thermoplasmatota > Penumbrarchaeia > JAEHCK01 > JAEHCK01 > JAEHCK01. Next base: position 16,246 of record JAEHCK010000061.1, read on the forward strand.
TAGCAACTAACATCTAGCAACTGTTTCCGACCACTTACTCTTTATAACTTCTACAAGATTAAAATTGCCATTTTTCACCCTTCTTCTCCGGCGGTTCTTTGGCCCCACGCAGCTTCTTCAGGATCGTCAGGTTCCTTATATACGAGCTCTCGCCGCCCGGTAGCGGTGGTGTTTCAAGATACCCCGGATGGCTCTTGAACCGTTTATCGTTCACCAGCAGCCAGAAACCGTACAACCCTATCTCACCGGAACCGATCTGCTCGTGGCGGTCTATTCTGGAGCCCAACCGCTTGAGCGCGTCGTTCAAATGGAACGCTTCCAGCTTGTCCAGACCAACAATATTATCGAATTCTTCCATGGTCTTTTCATACGTGTCCTCGCTCGTAATATCATATCCAGCTGCAAATGTATGGCATGTATCATAACATACACCTAAGCGCTCGGGTTCGGAGACCAGATCCATGATCTTGCACAGGTGCTCGAATGTAAAGCCTACATTGGTGCCCTGGCCCGCTGTGGTCTCGATCAATGCCTTTAATTTGTACCCCGATGTACGGTCATGCAGTTCGTCAAGTGCCGTTGCTATGCGGTTTAGACAATATTTATCGCCCTTGCCCAAATGCGCCCCAGGATGGAAGATCAGGTGTGGAATGCCCAGAGCCTCGGCACGCTCCATTTCGATGAGGAAACCATCTTTGGACCTCGACCATTTTTCATCCTCGGGGTTGCCAAGATTGATCAGGTACGAGTCATGTACCGCGGTCCATTTTAGTTTCGTCTGCTTCAACGTATCCTTAAAATTCTTTATTTCTTCATCTGTCAGAGGTTTTGCCCTCATCTGACGTGCGCTCTTGGAAAACAGCTGTACCACCTCACAGCCATCCTTCACTCCGAACAATAGCGAGTTGTATATTCCACCGGCAATGGATTCGTGAGCGCCCAGGTAAATGTTTATGCCTCCGTTTGGATATTTTTATTATTGATAGTATTTCGTTTATTTTACTAAAGTTTGGAATTTAGTAACTAGGCTAATTTGCTAAAGCAAATTAGCTCGAGGTAAAAATTCTATTTTTTATTATATTCCCTATAAAAGAATTTTTAGCTCTAGATGATTTTTTAAAGGAAATCATTTTGCTCTGGAAAATCCTTCGTCTTTTCCAAAGTTAGTTTATGTTTAGGATTTCGGAATTAGGATTTCGAATTTGATCAACCCACCTTCCGCATCCCACATCCCTAATACAAAACTATGATCGTTTTCTCTTCTTTTCATTCAATTTCGATCTCCCAACGGCGATCATTAGGGTCATCAATAACAAGGCAAGGACACTGAACATGCCCTCGAAGCCAGGTATTGGTAAGAAATCCAATAATTTTTCATCTTTATCTTCATCTTCTGATGCCGCGACGATATCTAAGGTCAAATAATCTGTCATCTTCTCATCCGAGTAGTCCTGGGCGGTGATAGCGATCTTTTTGGTACCGCCGGAAATGCCGCTGGGTACAAGAAATGAATATGAATATACACCATCGTCTGTGATCTCGTCGCCGTGTCTACCGTTATCGTACAACTTCTGGCTCTCGGAGCCAAACAGCCCCGAGAGGTCAAGAGTGACCTTTGCGATATCTCCTAAACCGTTCAGGTCCATCACCATGATAGTGAAAAGCACCTCGTTCGTGCCATCACTGATAATATTGTCGGGGTGGGCCTTCTTTTCTACAATAATCGGTGGGAAGTTAGGTTCATAAACCTCAATGAATATCTCATCAAAATCCGATAATTGTGCTTCGTCTGTGACCGTGACTTCGATTATGAATCCACCGGCATGAAATGGCGCAGTCCAATTTACAACTGCACCTGAGCCCGTTATTGTACCATCGGTTGGAGAATATGTATATTGCAATTTACCCATCTCGGGGTCGTACGCCTGCACAGATAACCATACCGTATCACCGATCGCAACCCGTTCTGCAGATGCAGAGATGGTCTCGATCACCGGCGGCTTGTTCTCACCACCGCCTTCCACGGTGATCACCACTTTCTCGGTACCCGAATAGAGCTCACCATCGTTTACCTTGATGGAAATAGTGTATTTTCCACTCGTACCCGGTGCTGTCCATACAACAGATGCGCCTGTGCCAGTTATTACACCGCCTGTTGCATCGTATTCATAGAACAGCTCGTCATTATCCGGGTCACTAGCCGTTACCTTGATAGCGGTATCTTCACCCGACTGCAGTTGTGTTTCATCCACCTTGATGTCATCGATCTCTGGTGCATGGTTTGTGGGTTCGGTCTCAACAGTTATATTCACTTTGACGGGATTGGAGAAGAGCTGGCCGTCATTGACCACCGCGGTGATCTCGTACTCACCAATCTCATCAGGCGCGGTCCAGGTAACCTTTGGCCCACTGCCCGAGAAGGAGCCGCCTGTGGTTGAATAATTATAATAGATATCGTCACCGTCTTCATCATTTGCTGTTGTTGTAATTGTCGAATCCTCATTGGGTTTAACAGATCTAGGTGATGCGCTTAGGGATGTGATCTCAGGTTTATGGTTAGATGGTTCATAGCCCTCTGCTATGATCACGGCTTCATATGCATCAACACTGCCGTAACCATATGCATAATTATATTTATCACTAAACTCGGGCAGGTCCGGGTCTCCTTTTGGTTCTGCCGTTTCTTGTAAGATGTACTTTATTTCCTGTGGGTTAAGATCTGGATTTGCTTCGAGCATTAGCGCGCAAATTCCCGAGACATGTGGGCACGACATGGACGACCCGCTGCTCGATGAGTACCCACTGCCGCGCTGGCCCACTATGTTATACTGTGGTGCTGTGATATCCATCCCGGGTGCCACCACATCGGGTTTCAATTCGTCATATGGGTCGGAATCACCATCATCACGGCGGGGGCCTCTGGTAGATGTAAATGCGATATCATCGTCATCGCGTGCGATGGTATTATGATCATCAAGATTGCCAACACAGATTACCTTATCGGCTGCAGCCACATTTCCGATACCCTGGTTATCGGGTCCACTATTACCAATAGCAGTAACAATAACAATACCTGCTTCAGCCACACGATTTACTAGCTGTGACACCGGATCGGACCCATCAGAATCTTCGTCACCGCCAATACTTATGCTTATGATATCAATTCCATCATGATCATCAGGGCCATCATTGTTCCAATCAGTATTTCTATTATCGATACACCAATCGAGAGCCGACATGATATCGCCACCGCGGCCCAATGTTAATCTCACATCGATCAATTTGGCATCCGGGGCAACACCTTTGTATATCTCATCGGCACCGCCTGTACCTATGGCTATCCCTGCTACAGTTGTGCCGTGACCGGTATCATCATCGGGATTATAACTACCATCTTTGGTTGTTACCCGACCGGCTGCACCGGCGAAATCTGCTCCTGCAACGAATTTATCTGTCAATGATGGATGGCCGTCATCAACTCCAGTATCTAATACTGCGATTGTGATGCCTTTACCAGTATAACCAAGTTCCCAGGCAGTGTCAGGAGAATATTCAGCAGATTCGCGTGCTTTAACTGCCGGTGTGCTCGTGTCTAGCAAAGGTTTGATATCTGGTGACGCCTCAATAAACAACACGCCGGGTAAATTTAATATTAGAGCAATCTCATCAATGGCAATCTCGCCAGTTACTATCACATCTACATATTTGCATTTATAAACCGTTGTAACACCTACGTTTGCCAAGGCTGCAACATCTGCTGAGGCTGGAGTGTTTTCATAACTGACAAATACGGGCACCTTTGTTTCTGTGGTCAAAATTTGTTCTAGGTTATCGTGGATTTTGTTTTGGTTCCGATCATTATTGTTATAGATCGGATATGTTTGTAATTGTGTGGCCTTATTTGAACTTGGAGTAGATCCTACTGGTTGTAGTGACGGTATGATCAATATTAAGCAAAAAATGACTATAATTAAGATCTTTTTCATTGTAACACCAATAGACATTTAATATAATTTTAGATTCAAATGAGTTTTTTATATTATTATCATTGAATTAATAATTTACGTTATTAAGCTTAATGTGTAATAATTTCTGGTATAAATTAAATTTGTCTATGATCTCGCATGAGACATTTCAACATACATAAAGCAGTGGAACATCTCAGCACCAATCCATTTCGATTACGATCCAATCTTTTTCTTCTTGGAAAAATAGATCATGAAACTTACCAGAACTACCGTCATGATCACTCCTTCCCCACCGAAACCCGGTAATGGCGAATCGTCTTTCAGATCAGACCCGCCGCCCGCCACTACTTCGATGGTTAACTCATATGTTACTTCTGATAATGCCTGGTCCATTATGGTGACCTCAACTTCCTTTCTACCTTCAGATAAACCACTCGATACAGTATATTCATAGGAGAAAATACCGTCCGAACCATCGGCATCACCATGCCTGCCGTTATCATATAACTCCTGGTTGCTTTTACCATCCAGCGGTGACAAATCTATGGTAACATCGGTTATATCAAACAACCCGTTCTTATCGTAGATATCAACAGTAAAGAGAATACTGGTTGGCCGGTCATTCTTGATAGTTTCAGGATCAACTTCAGCATTTACAACCTCGGGCGGATAGTTAAGTTCAGTTACGATCAAGGTGATCTCCTGCTCGGTACTTAAACCACCAAGATCACTCACTAGCACTGTGATAGTATACAAACCAGGCTCGACAGGTGCCAGCCAGGTGACCTCCGAACCTATGCCAATTATACTCCCGCCGGTGGTTTCATAGATATACGACAGCTCGTCATCTGCGTCAGGGTCATAGGCCCGAACTGTGATGCTAACACTGCTCTTAGTGGTCACATCTAAGGGATCAATATCTATATCATTGATCACTGGTGCATGGTTCGTAACTGGCCTGGTTACGGTGATTGTAAGAAATGCGGCCTCGGAAAACTCCTCGCCGTCGAAAACCTTTGCACTGATCTCATAAAGACCCTCCTGTTCGGGTGCTTCCCAAGTGGCAGCAGAGTTATGCTCATTACCGACAAGTTCGCCATGCACCGAATCGAAATGATATATCAGCTCATCATTGTCAGGATCGTGCGCAATTATCTTTAACTTTGTTTTCTCGAAAGGCTGAAGCTCATATGGGTTGGCGGTGAAACTTTCTATTTCCGGTGTACGGTTGGGCTGTGGCGGTGCCAAGATCGAGATCAATACTTGTGCCGAGTTGGTGCTGACCTCATTATCAGTATCCTTCACATGCAACGACGCCGTAAACTTACCGTGGATGTGATACTGATATGTGATTATCGAGTTGACTATCCAACGGCTTGTGTTGCCATCCCCAAAATCGAAATTGTAATATTCTATCGCGATATCGTCGCTGGAGTTCGAAGCGTCAAATGTGACATAGTCGCCTGGAGACAGGTCTTCTTGAGGTGTGGCGATCAAACTTGCTATTGGGTTCTGATTCTCCGCTCTGATACTAACTGATACATTAATTGCATTATTCGTTATAATGATCTCACCTGGTTCAACATCCTCTATCACTACCCAAATATCATGTTCGCCCGCCTGGTCGGTGGTATCCCAGGTTGTGGTGAGTTTTACACTATTGAACTTGTCAAGCCCGGTGATCGTCTGAGCCTCGGCAATCTCCGTGCCTGAACCACCAGGACCAGGTACCGTGCCGTCATATGCATGCACGTCATAGAACCTGACCACTGCACGGTCAGCCATTAAATAACCCATATTAACTACACTAGCCTCTATAGTGACAATCTCACCTTGAACCGGGTGTGGTTCCAACACATTGACATTAATGAATGTCAGATCCGGTGTAAGTGTCGGCTCTTCGATCTTCAGCAGCTGATTTAATTGGACATCCTCGAGTTTTTGTACATACCCAGACGGCCAGAAGACCTCGACCTCAGCGGTACCCGAATAACTGCCGAACCCGAACTCTACCGGTATGGAATTCTGCATGGAATGACAGCCCATACCGCCCTCAAGCTCGCGTGTCTGCGAGAATCCGTTTGCCGTAACTTTGACACGAACCCCTATCCCCTGCCAATTATAATGATTCCCCGCTAATTTGACCTGTAGCCACGAGTTCTGGTTACCGTTGTTGTTGTACAGGTGCACTTCATAGGTAGTATTTGGTTCTGGCGAGCCTTTACCACCGGTGACCAGGTCCAAAAACCCGTCGTTATCATAATCGCACCATGCACCACCGTACGTGTTCCACACTAAAATACCGGTTTCATCCGACACGTTCGTAAATGTCCAATCGCCATTATTGTGGTATAGATAAGAATATGAATATTCCAGATCGTAAATTTGCGGTATGAAGAGATCGCAGAATCCGTCGTTATCAAAATCCGCAACCGCAATTCCCACAAACAACTCGTCTTCGCCGCCGCCGATGTTCTTCTCGGGTATACCGGAGTCCGATCGTACATCGGTAAAGGTGAATTGGCTCGATGCACCGTTATTTCTATATAATTGTGAGTCCCCGCAGATCGGCCCCCGGTACAGATCCTTATGTGCCAGGTCCGACTCGAATAGGTCCAGGTCGCCGTCATTATCAAGGTCTGCCCATGCAGAGCCCACAGTATGCCCATAATACGTATTGCCCACTCGCTGTGACTCCTCACCGGCCACACCCTTTTCGAGTGCCACGTCGATGAATGTGCCATTGCGGTTATTATGGAACAACCAGTTCTGAGATATTCTATAGTTGGAGATGTACACATCTGGCCAGCCGTCATCGTCATAATCGCACCAGGCCACACCTCTACCATAGTAGGGCCCGCCAAAGTTGCGTATCCCTGCTTCAGCAGTGACATCGGTAAATGTACCGTCGCCGTTGTTATGGTATAAGAAATCCGGGTAATAAACCGGGTCACCATCGTTCCAATCCTCGCCGTTTGTAATGTACATGTCGACGAACCCGTCAAGATCGTAATCACACCAACCTATGGCAGTGGTCGGGTAATCGTCACTGACATTGCCCGCCGCCACAGTAACATCTTTGAACTTGTACTCAGGCGGCCCCTCGTTGTGGTAGAGCGTGTCTTTGCCTGTACAATAGAAGTCGAGGTAACCGTCATTATCATAATCCGCCCATGCACCGTTACCACCGCCGGAGATCCCCACTGCACCTGTCACCTCGGTGAACGTGTGATCCGGTTGGCCGTTGTTCCGGAATAACCTACCACCGTTCACTAATAAATCTTGGTTGTCGTCGTTATTATAATCGCCCCAGGCGAAGAAGTTTCCTGACACACCACCCAAACCCACACTCGAGGTTACATTTGTGAAGGTTACTATATCTGTTCTGGTATACGCAACATCCATGCTTAAGGGCGAGGTAGTGTTTGATCCCGGGTTGGTTATTAGGGCGGAGTTGAAAAAAAGAAGACTGTTTTGAGCTATTATTGAAATTATAATGATCGATCCTATACCCAAGATAACGGTTAAGCTAAACCGCCTTACAAAGCACGACATTAAGCTCACCAAAATATTGTCAAAATTATTGTAGTTATAAATTTCTAATATAATCCTTTTCTAAGTATAATTGACAATGATATTATTAAGATCGTTTAATGGTCGCTATTATCTTGTGATGCCTGGTAGTTTATCTCGTGCTCGACCTCAACATATTTCTCGGCTATGATCTTTAAAGTCTTTTTATCTACGGACAGGGCGATCTCCTTGATCATACTTCTCAGTATATGTTTCATTACAGTTTTATCGCTCTTCAATACAGATTCTATAAGTCCGGCTGCTATTTCAGCCTCGTCAATATCTATTGTTATCCTCATTTCAATCACATCTTGTGTTTTTTATCAAGTTTTTCACATTATAGATTATATTGTTTATTAATATTAGTATGGTATCATTGTATGATCAAAAATAGAATCGACATACCAGATTCAACTTAAAATTTTGCAATGGTCTTTCTTGATCACAACTGGCATTTTTAGAACCTCGTTCTGTAACTCCACCGTGATATTCTTTGTGCGATCATTAATATGTTGTATGATGGCCTCCTCGCCTTTGAACTGCCCCTCGGTGATCACTATTCGGGCGCCTTCAATTATACTTTTTTTATTCTTTGTAGTATTCAAATAACCTGAAATTTCTTGTGTGGTGGTTTCACCATTTAATAGTCCCTGGGCATTCTTTATGTTTTTGATCAACCGGTTCAATTCTTGACGGTCATTGCATTCTACAAATATGTAGCCGTTTAATATGGTTGGGTATTGAATAGAGCCAATATTGACATCCTTAGTGTTTGCCCGTTTCTCTATTGCCTCACCAACATTGCGTTCTGATCGTACCCGGGTTCGGACCGTAAATATCTTCATGTTGGTCGCCGTATCTTTTTTATCGCGACCTGTAGGATCCTTTGCCTTGACACGTGGCTTTGATCTTGTAACTTGCGTAGAGCTTCGGGTCATCTTTGTTTTGGGTTGTCTCAATGTTATCTCAGCGGGTTCAAGTTTATATTTCTTGTTCAGTTTTTCAAGAACATTATTAAAATTTTGAAACTGTCTTAAGGCGGCGTGGTATAATTTCTTATCCTGTTTTTGAACTTTACTGGGTTTTAATACTACGCCCTGGTTTCTCAACTCATAGATCTTTTCAAGAATAATATCCTTGGTCCAAACCTGGTGAGAGCGTTTTTTGATGGTATTATAATCCAGACCCGCAGCTATTACGGCGTTTTTCCAGCCTGCAAAATATCGTTCAGAAGCGCGGATAAGATCTTTATGATTACGTTCCATTGCGCGATACCAAAGATTTTCTCCGTTATCGTGAAGTTTCTGTATCTCTGAAATGATTTTTTCTTCGGTCCAAAATCGACGTGACATATGCTCACCTGATTTCATTTTGCATTTTGTATAAAAATCATCAAGTTTTAAGCGATAAACAGCAAACTTATTAATATAATTTACCGTCAGCTATATCTTTGTAATATCTGTCATTATTTAGTATTGGATATTTGCCATAAAACGAACCGGTTTTAAAGTAAATACCAAATTTATAAGATTATTCTTATAAAAAACACCAGTAATTAGAAAGATTGGTATTTCGAAAGAGTAAAAACAATCGAAATATTTATATAGTGTCAAAACAATATAATTTATTGTTGTGACATGCATTTATGTGTGATAACAACAAAACTTGGCTTAGTTGTAGGGGGGTTGTTTTCTCACCGCATTATTTTTTTCAATAACCAATCCTCTCTTCGCCCCCCCTGCAACACTTTCTTTTAATAATTGATTGCTGGATCTAGGTTTATATTTGCTTTTTTTAGTTGTCATTAATGCTTTTTTTGGTCATCAATTATATCTGCGATGATTTTCCCATGATCGAAAGCCATGTCCTTTATTTTTGTAATTTCTCTGCATGGTATTATCTCAAACTCTGCCGCATCGTCGCCCGCCTTGAATGCATAAGACAACGGTTCAAGCTTATAAACTATGGATATGACATGTGCTCGCGGGTCGCGTGAAGGTTCGGAGTACACCCCAACGAGGCGGTCTATTTTGGTTTCAATGCCTAGTTCTTCTCGCACTTCACGTATCACGGCCTGTTCGGTGGTCTCATTATTTTCCACGAAACCGCCCGGGAGCGCTAGTTTATGTTGAAACGGTGGGTTCTTGCGCCTTATCAGAACCAAATTGCCATCTTTATCAAAGATCACACCGTCAACGGCGAGTGCGGGCCTCGGACCGTATTTCAGTAATTTTTCGATCAGCTTGGCATTTTCTTTATACTGCTCCAAGATCTGTTTTCCAAGTTCTGTCAGTCTGGCCCCACCACCCTGGGCCCCGCCGCGGGTGGTTATAACAACCTTGCCGCCAGCCGTATCGCTAATATGTCTTAGTATGCCCCATGCATGGCGGTAGGACATGCTCATAGTCTGTGCCGCTTTCGTAATGGAGCCGTGCTCTTCAACAGCCAACAACAGACGTGCACGACCCTCGCCCATGACCGATACTTTGCCCCTCTTTAACCACAGCTTAGCCGATGGTTTAAGCATATTTTATTTTAATGGGTTAATAAGGTTTAAAGATTGTGTTGTTATTTGTTTTTAATCTATTGATAATTTGCTGAATTGATGCTGAACAGATACCTGGCTGAGTTTATGCTGAACAGATACCGTGCTGGGTTGATGCTGAGCAGATACCGTGATGGGTTGATGCTGAGCAGATACCTGGATGGGTTGGTGTTGAACAGATACCGTGATGGGTTGATGCAGAACAGATACCGTGATGAATTTATAATATGTTGATTCCAGGATTTGTCTTTAAAACTAGGTTTCAATTAATCTATAATTAATCCAGGCATCTATCAATCCATAACTCATCATGGCATCTGTCATTCGCTAATTCATCCAGGCATCTGTCAATCAATAACCCATCACGGCTACTGTCAATCAACAACTCATCAGATCATCACAAAATCATCGATTAAGGCTTTCGATCATTTCCTTTATGCCGTGCTTGGTTTTAGCGGAAATTATGTAACTCGATGATATTCCATATATTGCGATCTTCTCTTGAAGTGTGTTTAAGATCTCTTCTGATTTGGTTTTGCTATCGGCTACCAAGTCACATTTATTAAATACAAGATATAAGTTCGGCCGTTTTTGCAACATCATATCTGATGTCTGTGCGTCGATGTTTTTACCCGGTAAAGTATAACTTTCTGTAACCAGCTGGTCAATGGTTCTCAGGCTGGTTCCAAGTTTTTCGATGATCGTCGCCTTATCTTCCGAGATATCCACGATCAGTAATATATGATCGACATCGATGATCTCCTCCAGAGTGGACTTGAACGCCTCGATCAACTGCGTAGGTATGTTCCGTATGAAACCCACAGTATCGGTGAAAAGTAGGTTTGTGTCGCGAAATCTTCGTGTCTTCGGGCTCACCGTGGAGAACATGCGGTCATCTACTGGTACATCCAAACCGGTTAACGCTCTTAAGAGAGCGCTTTTACCAGAGTTTGTATATCCTGCTAACGTGGCCAGCACGAACCCTCTTTTGCGCCTATTCTTGCGCCGTTGGTCACGGCTGATATTGATCTTCGATAGCTCGATCTTGATCTTTTTGATACGCTTCTTGGTCAACCTGTAATATTCTTCCACCTTATATTCACCCCCGGTCATGAGCCCGGGATGCTCGCCCAACTTTGATCGCCGGACCAGTTCGGTAATATATGGTATCTGGTACTTTAAGATCGCATATTCGATCTGCAGCTTGGCCTCTTTGGTGCGTGCATGATGAAAAAAGATCATTAAGATCAGAGTGTTCCGGTCCAATACACGCACACGCAGCGTTCTCTCAAGATTGAATATCTGGTTTGGTTTCAACGCACAGTCGAAAACAGCAAACTCTACAGACGGGTTCTCCTTGATATACTCGGCGATCTCCTCGACCTTGCCGCGCCCAATATAATATTTTGGGTTTGGCGTATTTATCTTTTGACGAAATACCTCGGAAACCGAGTATTCCAGGGTACGGCACAGACCCAATATCTCGTCGGTCTTCCACGAATTGAACTGGTTTTTTAGTTTGGGTATGATCACAAAGCCCTTGGCGCCCGCCTCAATGTCGTAACCGATGTCGACTATGCTCGTTCTTGTACCTCCGAATTTTGGTAATACCATATTGTTTTATAGCATTTATTATAAGATCACAATATGAACTAATACCCTATCTGTATCTTTCCAATGTAAATAATATCAATTTAACTAGGGGTCTGGATATGAACCTGAATAGTTAATGTTGATTACCAAGGTGTTATCGAGAGGGGTCAGGGTGGGGTTAGGGTTTCTTAGGCTTCTAAATTTAATTTTTTCTTTTATCCCATAATTATAGATATTTTTGTTCGTTATGCATTTCATATCATATTAAATCTTAAA
>JAEHCK010000230.1 GCA_020696345.1 Thermoplasmata archaeon
AGATTTATAAAAAACGATAAAATAATGAAATACGATAAGTGGCCAGTAAAGTGGCACCGAGCATTTCAGGTACATAAAATACCTTTAGAACAAGTAAAGGATTCGGGTATCTGGCCATACCAGGTGCGTCAGGATTTGATTGAAATAACTGATGAAGTTCAGGATACTTTAGATATAAAAAAACTATCAACAATTATTTCAGATGCGCCGAATTTTGAAATGTTTTTTACGGAAATGATTTTCGGCTCAAAAAACGATGATACCTGGCCGTTTAGAAAAAATGCTTGGTCTGTTTATCCATTATTTCAGATTATGGGAATTGAAACATTATACGGACGGAAGCCGCATGATGCATTGGCAGATGCACGATTACTTTATGAGGGAATGTCAATGTGTTATGAAAAGTCAAAAGAAATATAATTATGCAAAAAGAATCAAAACGATATAGGGATGCCCGAGATAAATTAAATGCAAATGTCCAGCGGCGCCGAAAAGATCTAAAAGGAAAAATGGGGACCAAAAAACAGGCCATTCGGGCAAATCAAGAAAAAATTCATGAAGAATGGGTTAATGCTGATGGAAGTCATCCCCTGGCCGATAAAAAATCTAAAAAATCGATATTAACCATTCAAAAATCGGGTGATAAAAAATCTGCTGGTCCTGTGCCTGATAAACAGCATCGAACCGCTGATGGTAAATCACCGGCCGTCTGTATGGCAGAGGTTAAATCAAAACCTGCTGATAAAAAATTTCAATGTTCTCACGGAAAGCGGCCGGTTAATCAGCGACAAGTTTATTTTTGGAGACATTTTGATCCATTAAAACCAGTTAATAAATCCGAAAATATTGATTGTGTATTACATTTGCCTATACATGTTGAAACGGATTCACGAGATAGTGACAGCTCTGGTCATTTGGAAGATTTTATAACAGCATCAAGAGTAATAAAACACACAGTTGGTCAAAAAATATCTAATAAAAAGGATTTTAAATTACATTTAATTATATCAATAAATGGTAATATTGATACGGTTAAATATATTCAATATTTTAAAAAAATTGATAATTCTTGGCTTTCAGATAAAGTATATTGTAAAGTATTTCAACGGCCAAATTATGGATATCAATGGGGTGGATTTCATGATGTTTGGTCACGTTATAAAGAGTCAAAATGTAATTGGTTTATAACAATGGAGTCAGATCATATATTTTTTCATGATCCTTGGTTTGATCTTGCAACAAAATGTATGACTTCAGCTAAAATTGGTGATTTCGGAAAACACCAAAATCCAAGGGGTGTTTCTCCTGTAAGACCGGTAGGTGTAGATTGTCCTGTTTGGCATTGGCGCAAGGGCGACGGTTCAGTAATGAAGAATGTTAAAGATTCTAATTTAGTACATACATGCGGTGCTTTACATTTTTGTAAAAGAGAAGTGTTACAAAAATTGGATGATGTATTTGGTTGTTTTACATTTTCTCTGGGCTGCAACCATACAGTTGATGGTATTGTTCAAGGAGAAATCGGCTTTTGTCAGAAAATAACAGCACTTGGATATAAAATTATATCAAAACCTATACCAGATTTAGTTCGGGCCATTAGAGGCGCTGATCGTTTAGAAAATGAGTATAAACAAATTCGAAAGGAGATTTCCGATTTTTTAAAAGGATGATGAAAAAAGTAAAATTATGGGCAGTAAAAAAGTAGATATTTTGGAAAATCAAAAGCGGCCGGAAAAAAATTATGTGACAGATTATGAATATTTCAGACAGTTTGATCCTTTGAAGCCAGTTAACCATGGAAGAAATATAACCGGGATTTTACATATTGCCGGACATATAGAGGAGAAAAACCGAAGTGATAAAAAACAATATCATGATTCTGGAGGCGCCCTGGAAGATTTTGTTTGTCTAAAAAGAGGTGTTGAGAGTTTGAAAGAACAAGTCATATCCAAAGAAAAGACTTTTAAATTAGAACTAATAATTTCAATTAATGGTTATGTCACCGACGTAAGGTATATTAAATGGCTTAATTCTATAAATGAACAATGGTTGAATAATAAGATTTATTGTAAAGTATTTCAGAGACCCAATTTTGGTTATCATTGGGCCGGCCTGCATGATATTTGGCTGAGATATAAAGATACAGGTTGCCAGTGGTATGCATCATTAGAATGTGATCATGTTTTTATGGTGAATGATTGGTTTGATAGAGTAACAAAAATAATGATAAATGATCCTAAAATTGGTTTATTTGGAAAATATCAGAGAGAGAGAACAACCGAGCCGGATTTTCCTATTGGTGTCAAAGTACCGAAAAACCTTTGGCGCAACGGTGACGGTACGATAATGAAAAAACCCCGAAGTGATGATTTGATACATACTTGCGGGGCGTTTTGTATGATCAGACGAAATGTATTAGAACGGATGGATAAAAGTTTTGGTTGTTTTACATTTGCTATGGGTATAAATCATACTGTTGATGGCTGTCTTTATGGTGAAATTGGTATTTGTCAAAAAACAACCGCTTTGGGTTTTAAGATAAAAGCTAAAGAAATAGAATTTTTAGTGCGGCCTATTAGAGGCGCGGACCGATACCCATCGGAATACGATAAAGTAGTAAAAATGAAAAATGAAATGCAGGGGATAAAATAAGATGAGAATTGTCATTTGTCAATATGTTTTTGATTTTCATAAAAATTATTACAAAAATATTATTACAGAACTTAAAAAACGAGATCATGAGGTCATAATTGCTGAAAAAGGTAAAAATTATAATGCCGATTTTACTTTACAATGTGACGAAATTTACCCTAATCATGGAAGTAAACACTCTATTTTTATAAATCATGCGATTGCTGTAATACCCCAAAATGGATTTTTTATTGGTGATAAATTTAAGCATGATGTTATGAAAAGAAGTAATCATATATTCACGACTTCTAAAGAATGGGAATCATTTTGGTCAGCACATTTTAATAACAAATTATTAGTATATAATACAGGATATCCATATCTTGATAAACTTTTTAATAATTTAGACCCGGCCGACACAGTAGTTTTTGCTCCAACACACCGGCAAAAAACCGGCGTATCCCATAATTATAATATAATTGAAATAGAATCTTATTGTAAAAAACTTGGATATAAATTTCATCACCGTCAACACCCTGCTTTTGATAAAAGTAACATAGGTTATGAGGATACATTTAAACGAGCATCTATTATTATATCTGATTATTCATCATTTGGTATTGAGTCAATAGTGTTGAATATACCTACAATTTTATTTGGTAATGAACAATGGAAAGATATAAAAAGTATTACATCGATTTGTGACGAAGCGGCGCAAAGGGTTTATTCTATCGATGATTTCAAGGTTTCATTAAATAAATACAAAGAGAATCCAAAATTTCAGGAAAGCGAAAGGATAAAACAGGGTAAAAGAATGTGTGATTACCAAGGCACGGCATCAAAAGTAGTTGTTGATACAATGGAGAATTTATTATGATTGTGTATTCATATTATGTTTTAGATATTATTCATAAAGGGCATTTACAAATGATGAAAAATGCAAAATCAATGGCGGGACCTGAAGGTCTATTGATTGTAGGTATTCTTACAGATGAGGCAACAATGGAGAAAAAACAAAAGCCGATATTTTCATTTGAAGAAAGGTTAATGATTGCTGGAGCAATAAAATATGTGGATATTGTAGTTCCGCAAGAAACATATTCACCGTTGCCTAATGTCAGTAGAATAAAGCCTGATATTTTAATGGAAAGCACAAGTCATACAGAAGAAGCTCTCAGGGACGCAGAAATTATTATGAAAAAAATAAATGGAAAGGTAATGGTTCTTCCTTATTTTCC
>JAEHCK010000164.1 GCA_020696345.1 Thermoplasmata archaeon
TGTTCCGGCCGCCGCAATCAAATACTTATTTTGGGGGTAAAAATGAAAAAACAAGATAATCAGTTTCACAGAAAAGCAGTTTGTGAAAGAATTTTAAGAGTTTGGGAAAAAATGCCCGAATTGACTCTTGCTGAGATTATCAGTAAATCCAATGATTTGGAAAAACTCGAAATATTGAGTGATGAAACATTCGTCAACAATTGTGCGAAATATATAAAAGTCTATAAAGAAGAAAACAGTCTCAAAAATAAATTCAAGAAAGGATTCAAAACATGTGTCACGAAACTGACCCTTTGGTAGAGGCTTTAGTGAAGCACTACCCAGAAGAAAATTTGAGAAAATTAGCGGATGAAGCTGGCTTGGGGCCTTGTACTTCCAAGCTTGAACTGGCAATGAGAGTTGCTGAACATCATTACGAAGATTTTAAATGGGATGGTAAAAAAGATGACTAATAAAATAACTGTGAGAGTAAAAATTGCAACACTTTTGGGTGTTTATTATGTGCCATCAAATGAAATTGAGAACACAAAAACCTCATATCAGGATTATGTTGAAGAAGCAACTGCAATGATTACAAATTCAGATAATGGCATTGCTACTTTTACAGATGAAGATGGAGATGTGGTTTTTCTGATGCCAGGAACTATAAAAAACTCAATTATAACGGTAGAAAGGTTGGGATAATGGAGAGGTATTATAATACAAAATTGAAGAAATATCAATTTAAACGAAAAATTCAAGTCTATTGCAGTCATTGCTCAATGTGGATAAATGAGGAAACTACCAAATTTGTCAATATTGAAGAAGGTATGCAAGGCGAGGATAAGTTAACTTTCATTTGTCCTGATTGTGGACAAACTTCAACTTCAAGGAGATATGGATAATGAATCATTCAGTAATTTTAGTCAAAACGCAATATAATTGGGCAGATGAAATAGATTTTGATGGTTTTTGTCTGTTGCGACCAGCCGAGTATGATTATTTAATTCGGGAGATAAAAGCAATTGAATACCCGATTGAAGTCAGTGTTGGTTCAAATCAGTTCATTGACTTTGAAAGCGCTGAAGAAGTACTCTGTGAATTTAAGCCGGAGGTCATTATGGCTGAACAAGCGGAATTTCTTAAAAAATTTATTTGTCCATATAACGAATTTGGATTTACACCATGGAGCGCTTTTAGTGGTATGGCTCCGGCAAAGTGGTATGATGAAAATCCACGGGCAGAGGAGGAGAAATGAAAGAAGCTAATTTGACAGATAAACAAAAGATTGATTTACTTGCGGAACATAGATGCCCATATTGTGGTGGTTATGACTTAATATACTACAATCCGAATATTATTGATGGTGAGCATAATGGGTATATTCAGATTGAAGTTGAATGTAATAACTGCTCGATGTATGTGATTATCGTTTCTGAATTAAAATCAATCTTTTCAAACAGGGAGGAGTAAAAATGGGAGGAACAACTTTTTCAAATTTTTATATTGGTACAGCAAAGCCAAGAGAAGCATTTGATGAATTGTACAGCCAAGCTAGAAGCGAATATGGAAGTGATCCATATAATGGCACAATATCAACAACTGACTTGGTGAAGATAGAGGAATTACCACCACGTGTGAGTCCCGAAAAATATTTGGAAAAATACATGGATGAAGTGGAAAAAAGGGAATGCTGGTGTGTCGAGCTAAAGAGAAGTTATCTTCAAAAGGTGAAAAAACAAGTTCCAACTTTAAAAGGTAAAAAGGGAATAAGAGCTTACATATTTTTTGGCGTAGCATCAATGTAAAAAGGAGGACTAAATGAACAATACTTTTACCGCATTAGACAATGATCTTTATAAATTCACTATGCAACAGGCGGTGTTACATAATTATCCTGATGCCTGGGTGAAATTCAAGTATCAATGTAGAAACCCCAAGGAATTAGCCAATGTTGATATTGGTGTTTTCAATGGGAAGGTGATAGATAAGATAGGAAAATTTTGTGAAACTCGTTTTCAGGACAACGAGCTACATTACTTATCTAACATACCTTTTATGAAGCCCGACTATGTGGATTTCTTAGATGATTTCACTTTCAAGAGAAAGTATGTTCATTGTAAGAATAGGTCAAGTGGTCTTGAAATTAACATTGAAGGACCATGGGTTCAGACGATACTTTTTGAAGTTCCAATTCTAGCAATCGTTTCTGAGACATATGCGGAAATGAGAACAGAATCATTCAAGGGGATTATGTACGGCTTAAATGAAATTGAAAAACATGTTCCGCTCATAAACTTCCTTTTTGCAGAGTTTGGAACGAGAAGGAGAGCTTCTAAAGCCTTTCAGTATTTGATGATAGAGAAGTTACTTAAGGTAGCACCAGATAATTTGATTGGTACATCGAATGTTGAAATGGCGAAGAAATTTGGAATAAAGTATATCGGGACAATGGCTCACGAGTGGTTACAAGCCCACCAAGCCTTGGTCCGGGTATCCGACTCACAAAAAGCGGCCCTTGAAACATGGGCAAAAGAGTATAGAGGTGATCTGGGTATCGCTCTATCCGATGTGGTCGGCATGGATGCTTTTCTAAATGATTTTGATAAGTACTTCGCGAAACTGTTTGATGGTTGTAGACATGACTCTGGAGACCCTTTAATTTGGGGTGAAAAGTTAATCAAACATTATGAGTCAATGGGAATCAATCCAATGACAAAATCAGCTGTCTTTTCAGATGGTTTGACATTCGAATCAGCGAAAGATATTCAAGATCATTTTGAAGGTGTAATTAATGTATCTTTCGGCATCGGCACATTCCTAAGCAACAACTGGGGTTTCACACCTTTACAAGTTGTACTAAAAATGATAGAATGTAACGGAAAGTCGGTGGCAAAGATTTCGGATTCCCCAGGTAAGGGGATGTGTGAGGATGCTTCATATTTGAAGTATTTGAAACAAACCTTTAATTTGGAGAATTAGAAATGAGTAGAAAATATGATGATAGAGTGGCAAAAGCAAAATTTGTTCATAAACAACTAAAATCGAAAAGTCCTTTTATGACTGCATATGACAATTACATTGAATCAAGTGATATAAGGTTTTTCAATATAGAAGAAGTAGACGAAGAAATAATAACTCTAACAGAGGAGGTATTTGATGAAAAAAATACTAATCGTAGTCGATCCGTTAAATGATTTTTTGTTACCTGATGGTAAACTATTTTGTGGACCAACGGTAGAAGCAATCATACCGGGCATGGTAAAAAAAGTGGAAGAGTATATGGAAAATGGCGATGATATAATTTTCCTGGCCGATGCTCATGCCGAAGATGATTTGGAATTTGAAAAATTTCCACCTCATTGTATTGCCGGTACAGAAGGTGCTAAGGTTCACGAGGATTTAGAACTGGCGCTTCATATGTATCAAAATGTTTTCCTTGTTGAAAAAACGAGGTACAGTGGTTTTTACGGAACCAATCTTCACGATATTTTGAAATACAAAAGGCCCGATTTGGTTGAGGTAATTGGTCTTTGTACTTCAATTTGTGTAATGGATACGGTCGGTGGGTTGGCCAACAGGGACTATAAAGTCAATGTTTACAAAGACATCGTCGCTGACTTCGATCAAGAAATGCACGAAATGTCATTGAAGAGAATGGAGTCATTGTATGGGGTTAACATGGTATGAAAATAGGAATCGACATACATGGTGTTATGGATAGGCATCCAGACTTTTTCAAAAGTTTGATTAAATTACTTGAACAGACAGGTAACACTGTCTGTATAGTGACCGGAATGGCCCCCGATCAAGCATGGGAAGATTTGGAAAATGCCGGTTATGATACAGGTAATTTAAATATCAATCTTTACTCTATGGTTAGTTATCTGTTAAATAAAGGAGTCAAATTTGACATGTCAGACCCGGACAATCCATGGTGTGACGATCAAATTTGGTGGGATGCAAAAGCTAGAATTTGTCAAGAATATGGAATTGACTATCTTATAGATGATAGTTATAAATATGAATCAGCTTTCGATTTAATTGATGCAAAGTTTATTCATCTGTCTAAATTGATACCGGAAGATGAAGGATTTTGTGGGGAAAGAAAATAATGCCAAAAATAGAAACACATGAAGACGACTGCATGAGATTAATTGGTGCGCCGTTCAAAAAGGTGCATGAGTGGTTGGATGTGTATGCTAAAAAATGGAACCCAGTGATTCATGGTGAATATCATAGAAAATATCGACACAGCAGAGAAGGCGTCAAAGAAGTCGGGAAAATGTGGGGTCCATTATATGAAAGAGCGGCGAAAATTCATATGATAAGAGATGTTGAAATTTATGTTTTAAGAAAGGCTTTTAGAGAAGTTATGGGCGACGAAGTAGACGAGCTATATGAAAGATGTCTACAATATCATAGTTTTTAGGAGATAATATTGAATATAAAAGATGTAAAAATGAATTTTATTAGAGCTTCTGAAATTGTAAAATATACCGGCAAGGCGAAGAAATTGCTTATGTCTAAATGGTGTGTTGATGGAGAAACTCAAAATAATAAATCCGCTAGAATTTATATAATAACATCAAATGGTGAAATAAAAAAGATTGGTGCTTCCAATTCTAAAGATGGTATAAAAAGTACAATGGGTTTATATGAAAATGCTAATGCTAATAGTTCAAGTATTAGTCGTTTTGGTGTTCAAAAAATGATTTTAGCAGAAATAGAAAAGGGGAAAAAAGTCGAGGTTTATGTTAGGTTTACAGAAAATGTAGAAATAAATGTCAAAGGTCTTGTAAGTGAAAAAAGAATGATGGTTTCTATATCTTCTAAAGATATTGAAGATGTATGCAAAGAGGATTATTTTAATATATGTGGAAATTATCCCGATTGGAACTATCAAGAAAACAATAAACCCTGGCCAAATTATATGCAGAAAGCTTTTAGCGAATATAAGAGAAATTATAGAAAAAATACACAAAGGAAAAATAGATAAAATGGGAACTAATTTAAATATATTATATAAGGGTAAAGTGATTGCTGGTTTGGTAAGAAAGCACTATTTTACTTTCTATGGAGACCAACAATTACCAACGGAAGATGTAGCTGATGAACATATAGCTAATTCAAGACAACATATTGTATCAACTTTGGTTTCTTATGCTTCATGGCTTGCGTCCCAAGATCAAGATAAAATGCTAACAGAAAACATGGATGACATTGTATCTTCTATAAAAGATTTGATTGAAATTTTTGAATATGATGTAAGTGTTGCGGCAAAAAATTCTCTTTTAAGAGATATAGTGGATCAATATGACGATGAAGGAAATCCTTCAGATGATCTTGAAGTTGTCGATGATATGGAAGTAGATAGACGAGATGAAGACAAAAAGAAGAAACAAAAGTACATGGAAAATTTAAGGAATCAAATGATTAAAGATGGAACCGATGATTCTGACTTAGAGTATGAAGATGGTTGGGATGACTGGGACGAAGACACTTTGGTTGGAAAAGAGTGGGAAGAACCAGAAGATAAATGTGGTTCAATAAAAATTGGAGAAAAAGCAACAAAAGGATGGTGATTTAAGTGCCAATAGAATATAGAGGAAAATATGGAAAAGCAACGTCGATGATTGACGAAATGGACCCTGCTACAGTTAAGCAGATATATGAGTTCTTAAATCACGAGGCTTTCACAAATCAAATAGCAATCATGCCTGACTGTCACAAGGGTAATGGTGCAGTCATTGGTTTTACAATGCCATTGACAGATAAAGTCATACCAAATGTTGTAGGTGTTGACATTGGGTGTGGTATGTTGTCTATCAATGTTGGTAAAAGAGTTTTCGAGAAGTTTACAAAAGAAGACATTGATGATATAATAAGAGAAAAAATTCCATTTGGAAAAAATGTTCGTGCAAATGATACATTTGAATGGGATCGTTTCTACAAAGGAACTAACAGAGCTATCAGGGATTTTGTGATGGCTTATAATAAATCAGATATAAGAACAACTAGAATAGTAAAGGTATTACCAGTAACTGATGAACAATATATGGTCTGGATGTGTGAAGAAATTGGAATGGATTATCACCGTTATTTGGCTTCGATGGGAACTTTAGGTGGTGGTAATCACTTCATAGAGTTTTCTAAGTCAGAGGAAACAGGTGATTATTGGTTGACTGTGCACTCTGGTTCCAGACAATTTGGTTTGAAGGTTTGTCAATTTCACCAAAGAAATGCTGGTAAAGGTGAATTAGCTTACTTAGAAGGTTGGGATGCGTTTGGTTACCTTGTAGATATGGTAATTGCTCAAAGATATGCAGACTTGAATCGTATGGTCATGGCAACTGAAATTATGGAGTCGCTTGACTTAATGGCGAGTGAAACAATAGTTTCCGTACATAATTTCATTGACTTTAATGATTTTATAATTAGAAAAGGTGCAATTACCAGCTACAAGGGTCAAAAAATGATTATACCTTGGAACATGGAGGATGGTATCATCTTATGTGAAGGTAAATCGAATCCCGAATGGAACTACTCTGCCCCACATGGTGCGGGTAGAGCTGGTTCCAGAAGATGGGCTAAGGATAATTTTTCTTCGGAATTGGCTGAGGAAAGAATGAAGAAGAAAGGAATTTTTTCTTCTTGTGTTCCGGTAGATGAAGTCAAGGAAGCCTATAAAGACCCATCTATTGTAGAGAAGTACTTAGCACCAACTGCTACAGTTATTGACAGATTAGCACCTGTTATGAACTTTAAATCTAAATAACACATAAATACCTCTGTGGAGGATTTATGACTTACGTATTAAGTTTTGAGTGCAATTTTTGTGGTTGGGATTGGTTAGGTGGATTCGCCTACTGTCCCAACTGTAAAGGTAGCGATGTTGCAGTTGTAAACTATGAAACAATAGATGAATTTCAAGAAAGATTGATGTTAATGGAAGTAAGAAATAATGCTGGATTCTTTCTAATTGATGAGGAATTTGATTACTAATGAGATTAAAACAATACATAATAATGCCTGGTTTGGATGAAGCGGCTTATCCTGGAAATATCGGATTTGAAGAAATGGTTGAATTTTATAAAGTTGCTTCAAAATCAGAAATAAAAGAAATGGAAAAAGTTATCAAAAAAGGTGATTGGAATAAATTTAAAGAGTTAGTGACAAAAGTTACCGGAAAAGATTTAAAATAAGGCGGTCTATGCAAGAGGTAAGCGAGGTGCCTGCAAAGCACCTGACATTGGGGTTCGACTCCCCTGACCGCTTCCACACAAATATGGCGATGTTAATGGTTTAGGCTCAGGGCTCATATCCTTGATGACAGAGTTCGATTCTCCGCTTCGCTACCAACCTTATCCTATCTGAACAAAAGAAAAATAATTTACAATTCAATCCGACTATGATATTATTGTTGTAATAATTTGTACCATAAAAGGAGAAAATCATGGAAGACAAGACTAAAGCAGTTTTTGACCTAAAACCTTTCTTAGATGCCTCGCATCCCTTGCTTGAAACTTTTAGAAAGGTGGCTCCTGGTACTTTTGCTCATTCTGATAATGTTGCGGATTTATGCGAAGCTATTGCTCTTGAACTGGGTTTGAATACTGATATAATGAGTGTAATTGGAAAGTACCATGACATTGGGAAAATGAATTGCCCAGAAGCCTTTTCAGAAAATCAAAATGGCAAAAATATTCATAACGATTTAGAACCTATGGTGAGTTATCAGATAATTACTCGACACATTGGTGATACGGCTGTTATACTTCTTAACGAGCCTTCGTTTCCAAGGGAGTTAATTGAAATGGTAATTCAGCATCACGGTGATACTGTTTTGAGATTCTTTGCTAATAAGTCAAAAACTGAGGTTGCAGACCTTTATCGCTATAAGTGCAATAAGCCTAAAACGATTGAGTCGGCTGTTTTGATGATTTGTGATTCGGTTGAGGCGACAGCAAGGTCATTATCTGTCAATGGAAAACTTGAAACGACAGAAGAAAAAAAGGGAGTTATTAACAATACAATCAACCGTTTGATGGATGACGACCAACTGGATGATGTTAAGGTTGGTGATTTGAAAAAAGTTCGTAGGGTGCTTTACAAAGAACTGGAAAACAGGTATCATAAAAGAGAACTTTACGGGGATGAAGATAAAGAAGCAGATGGTGATAATCTTAGAATTGTAGACAACGGAAAGGAAAAATAAATGAAACCGATAAAAGACTATGCTTATAGTTGTTTACATGTGATTCAGCGATTGAAGGAAAGGCATGGTCTGGAAATTGATGCTGACACTTATGACCAAATGAATAAACACCTTGAACCATATATCGGTAATCCGAATTGTGGTACTGATAATAATGGAGAACAAGAAATTCATTCGATGTTCGTTAAAATTAAGATCGTCAAAGTCGTTTATAGTTTATCAAATAAAAGAATAACAACTGTATTATAAAAAGGAAAAATAAATGGATAAAGTTAGTATATTTTTTGATATGGTAGAAGATGAAGCAATAAAGCAGTTGAAAGAATATGATAGTCTTTATTATGCCGGTGGAACTTCGCCTGTTGAAGATGAAGATTATGACTCATTAAAAGAATACACTAAAAAAACTTTCCCGAATAATCCTTATTTCAAGGAAGTTGGTGCGCCGGTTATCGGTGACAAGGTAAAACTTCCATTTGTTCTGGGTTCATTGAATAAAGTTAAAGAGGATACTATCCAAGCCTGGTTAGATAAGCAAACAGCCGAAAAATACCTGATTACTGAAAAA
>JAEHCK010000179.1 GCA_020696345.1 Thermoplasmata archaeon
TCAGAAAAAGTGGAATATTATATCAAAGAAACCCAGACTGGCGGTATCTTTACTAAAACTAGCCAAACATCTCTCGAAAATTTCAATGCCTAAATAACCCATGAGATACCGTGCCCTTTAGGGTGCGGTATTTCATTTTTCTGACGCTTTAACCTGAGTTTCAAAGATAGTTGAAAAGTGAAATGACTGGCTACTGAGAATTATGTAGGGCCTAACAAAAATTAATTCAAGATGACAATAGTTCTTAAATCTTCATCTTCCATAGCCCTGGTTTCTCTGATCAATTATGAAGAAACTATACCCGGTATAGTTTTTCTATTTCGATTTATTATCTACCTACCGAGTAGCGCAGGGGAATTTCACCCCACGCCCTCACAGAACCGGACGTGAACCTCTCGATACAGAAAGTTCATTGCTACTACGAGTTATTATGCCTCTGTGCCCTGCCTCGGTACTCTCGGGAGCGGGTTTGGATTTGTTATTACTGAAATAGGATCGGGCTCTGATATATTTTAGCTGAGATAGGCTCGGATTTATTATCACTGAGATAGGCTCGGGGTTAATATCTAATGATACCCGAACCTAAACCAACGAAATATAAGCAGAGCCTGACAAGCAGAATTTAAACAGAGCCTAATAAAGTGGATCCCGAACCCGAGTCTGAGTATAATGAGATCTCCTTTCGGGAGCGGGATCGGATTTGTTATTACTGACATAAGATCGGGCTCTGATATGTTTTAGCTGAGATAGGCTCGGATCTATTATCACTGAGATAGGCTCGGGCTCTGATTTGTTTTAGCTGAGATAGGCTCGGGGTTAATATCTTATGATACCCGAACCTAAATTTACGAAACATAAGCAGTGCCTGACAAGCGAAACTTATATGGAGCCTAACGAAGTGGATCCCGAGCCCGAGTGATTTGAAGAATGCACCTGAAAGCCGACTCCGAGGGGGCCAAGCCTTCGGCCGACCACTGGGCCTTCGGCCGACCACTGGGCCTTCGGCCGACCACTACGATCATTTAATAAACAGAATCGTTTGGGGAAGGGGGACCATTACTATGATTTGTTGTTGAAAAACATTTGGAGAGGGGGGTCGGTTGGCCTTCGGCCGACCACTACGATTATTTAATAAATCGAATCGTTTGGTGAGGGGGGACCGTTTCGATTAGTTATCGATGGGAAGCACTTGGAGAGGGGGGAATACAAAAAACCAATTTTTCTCTCCAGCCATCCCCCAACGATTACAAGCAATAATGCATTGAAGTGGTCCCCAAACGATTACAAGCAATAATGCATTGAAGTGATCTCCCAACGATTACAAACAATAATTACTTGTAGTGGTCCCCAAACGATTCCAAGCAATAATGCATTGAAGTGGTCTACGATTACAAACAATAATACATTGAAGTGGGGCAGAAAATAATCAAAAATGATCTCTAATGTATTCAACAGCGTTTCGAAAGATCTTAACACCCTCGCCCTCTTCGGTATCAATACTTTGTCCCTGTGCTTTTAATTCTTGCATCCGCTGCGGCCAGTCCGGATGGTTCGTGAAATGGTTGTATGCTTCCGGGTGGGGCATGAGGCCAAATATTCTGCCGGTGGGGTCACTTATCCCGCCGATATCCAGAAGCGAGCCGTTCGGGTTATACGGGTACTCGCCGTTTGCAAGCTCACCGGAAGGTTTTGCGTACTGGAACACCACCTGGCCGTTCTCGGTAATCTTGTCCAACACCTCCTGCCCGGCAAAAAACTTACCCTCTGCGTGTCGAATGGACAGGTCGAGTGTATCTATCCCCCGGGTGAATATACAATTGCTTTTCCGGTTACTCTTGAGCGTGACCCACAGATCGCGAAAATTACCTATATCGTTGAAGGTCAGCGCCACCTTGCGGGAGTTGTAATCGCCGTCGAACCCAGGCAGCAGGCCTAAGTTCACCAGCACCTGAAAACCGTTGCAGATGCCGATGATCAATTTACCATCGTTAATGAACTGCTCGAGCTGGTCGCCGATATTGTGCCTGAGCCGGGCCGCCAGGATGATGCCCGCACCGTGGTCATCACCCCAGGAAAAGCCGCCGTCGAAGGCAAGTATATGGTAATCCTCCAATTTGGTAACCTTCCCAATCTCATGGCCTTTGATCAGTTCGTTTATGTGAACGCGCTCGGACGCCGCGCCGGCAACTTTGAAACAGAAATCGGTCTCATAATCGCAGTTCAGGCCGTAGCCGGTCAGAACGAGCGCTTTTACCGAGGCCTGATCATGATCGTCGTTTTGTAACGGATCGGCATTCATCGTCATGTTACACCAGCCCCCCGAAAGTATCTTTCCAGGCCGATTTCAGCTGCGCAATTGGAATATCGATGATCTTTTTATGTCCGCCGCCGGAAACCCCGGCGCTGTGGACCACTAGATTTTTCTCCGAGGTTACCTTCCCCACACATGCAAATTTGGAGCCGGCCATAATTTCCTCGAACTTTGCTTTACATCCAGGCCGGATGGTAACTATGAACCTTCCTGCAGATTCCGTAAATAATAATTTATCAGTCCTGTTAACATTCTCGGCAGGTACTTTGTCCAGATCGATCTCAAGACCGAGGCCGCCGCCAAACCCGACCTGGGCCAGGTGCACACCCAGTCCACCGCGGTGTATGCCATGCGCCGACGCCACGAGCCCCCGGGATATTGCGGTACTTAATGCGCGGTACAACGGCAGCACCTCGGCGCCATCCACCTTGGGTACATTTATGCCGGTATACCCGAACAGGTCGTAGTATTCCGAGCCGCCCAGTTCATCACGTGAAATACCTAGTACATACACCAGGTCGCCGGGCTGCTTCGCCTCCATGGTAACACATTTACGAACATCCGGAACAACGCTTGTAACTGTAAATTGTAATGTCTCCAACCCGGAGATCTTGTGACGCTCACCGAATTTACCCAGGATGTTGCCGTCGATATACATGCTGTCTTTCCCGGATAATAACGGTATCTGGAACCCTTCACAATACTCTTTCAACGCCAGGTTCGAACGCACCAGTTGAGCAGCCTTGAACTTGCCGTCCGGGTTTGTCACGGGGTGATGTTGTATATTGGGCCAGCAGAAGTTATCCACACCGCCCAAATGTTCCAGGTCACCGCCAACCGCCACGATCCTGCGCACTGCCTCATCGATCGTATTTGCGGTCATATGATACGCGTCGATCCTGCTGTACCCGGGGTTCAGTGTCTGCGTGGCCGCCAATCCGCGTATGGAGTCCAGCACCGGTTTGAACACCACGGCGTCACTGTAAGCATCCCTGTCTACGCCTACCAGGTGTTTGATCACACTTCCACCCTGGACCTCATGGTCGTACTGCCGAATTATCCATTCTTTACTTGCAATGTTCGGCCGTGCCAGGAGCTCTTTTAGCA
This sequence comes from Thermoplasmata archaeon, assembly GCA_020696345.1. Lineage (GTDB taxonomy): Archaea > Thermoplasmatota > Penumbrarchaeia > JAEHCK01 > JAEHCK01 > JAEHCK01. Next base: position 3,419 of record JAEHCK010000179.1, read on the forward strand.
GTGAGTTGTAATCGGTTGGTTCGTGCAGCACGGGCTCTGTCAGGCCTCTTAGCCCGGGTGACTGCCAATCTGCATCGAACTCCCATTGCGGGAACTCGGATTCTAGAAGGTCCATGTTGATATATGCACATGTCTGGCCGTTATATTTTAAGTGTAATTTCCCCGAATCGGTATATTTGCCGATCTCGGTGCTCTCCACATCATGTTTCCGAGCCAGTTCCAGGAACCGGTCCTTATTTTTCGGGTTGATTGCGATGGTCATTCGCTCCTGTGATTCGGAAACCCATATCTCCCACTGATCCAACCCGTGGTACTTAAGCGGCACCTTTTCAAGATCCACCACACAACCATTGCTGAACCTTGCGGACTCGCCAATTGATGACGACAGCCCGCCGCCGCCGTTATCGGTAATAAACTCAATTAGCTCCTCGTCGCGCGTTTCCAGTAAGAAATCATGCATCTTCTTCTGCGTGTACGGGTCGCCGATCTGTACATGGCCCGCCGGTGTATGCTCGGAGTACTCTTCCGAAGCGGCGGTGACGCCGTGTATTCCATCCTTACCGACTCGACCACCGCACATGAAGATCAGGTCGCCGGGGTTCGTTCTCTTCTCATGAGTAGGGCCACTATCGATGTTTGCGGGCATAATGCCCAATGCGGTCACGAACACCAAACACTTGCCAATATAACCTTGATCAAATATCACATTGCCGTAATGAGTTGGGATGCCGCTTTTATTACCACCGTCACGAACACCCGCGATCACACCGTCCAATAACCGCCTTGGATGCAATTTTGGTCTGAGTTCGTCAGAATAGTCTCTGGGCCCAACACAATAACCGTACATCCCCGAGATCAACTTTGACCCCTTGCCGGTGCCCATCGGGTCTCGATAGATGCCAACGATACCGGTAATAGCACCACCGTATGCTTCCATGTTCGATGGGCTGTTATGGGTCTCGCCGGTGATCACATAATTATTAACATCATCGAACTTGGCAATACCCGCATTATCCCAGAGCACCGATACCACCCACGGCTTCTTAGCCTGCAGGGCCAATGTGGGCGCCTCGATACAGGTTTTGAACGGGTTATCCACCACCTGCGTCTCGCCGGTGGACAGGTCCCGGTACCGAAATAAACCCTTGAATGTATTATGATTGCAGTGGTCGCTTCGTGCTTGGGCTATGTACTCCAGCTCGACATCTGTTGGGTCGTCCAAACCCACCGCACTGCGCTCTGCGAGCACATCGTGGCGCAAGAAATATTCACGGATGGTGGGAATATCTTTAGGGTTCAATGCAAGGCTGCGTTCATCGCTTATTCGCTGTAATTTCTCGTCTGTTGATATAGGGATCCTTCTCACCGTTGGCTCGTGCATAAGCTCTACTTTTGGAATGATTATACCTATGCCTTGATCTTTGGACCACTCATCGGCTTTAAAGACCTTCCACTGCTGAATAATATCGTTCGCCAGCAGCTCCTTTGCGATCATGTCGGCTTGTTCAAAGCCCAGGTTCCTGGCCGAAATAAAATGAATTCTCGAGCTGTACACCGCTTCATCTGTATTGAACTTGATCTTGAACAGGTCCTCTATTGCCTCCTGGGCGGTTGCGCCGGGCACGTCGTGTACCCCCGGCCGGTAACCGATCCAGATCGCCCAATCGAACTCGAACGTTATTGGCGAGTAGGATGATGTGTGGGTGACCGGGTTAGTGAAGATCTTGGTCTGAAGAACATCCAATTGTTCAGGGTTCAGAGCCGCATCCAGTGTAAGTACTTTGACCGTACGCACCGAGTCAAGGTCCAGATCGAAATAATCTTTGGCTTTATATTTGACACCCTCGCCCTCAGCATCATATAATTCAGGCTTTAATGCGATCTCCAACCGTTCTGCCATAAAATGCGGTCCTCCCCGGTACATTTTAATCAATATATGGAAAAGGCTAATGTGTTTAAATTGTAATAAGTTTTAGGAATGCCCTATTTAATTGTTGGGATTACATGGAGTTAGGATTTAGGATCAATGATCAAAGATTGAGGGGTTGATGGGGTGTTGTATATGTCGCTGAGATAATAGGATGTTCTAAATGTCGATGGGATGTCAGGATGTTGTATATGTCGCTAATATAACAGGATGTTCTAAATGTCGCTGAGGTCACAGGATGTTCTACATGTCGCAGAGATGTCAGAATGTTGGATATGTCGTTGAGATGGCGGGATGTTCTAATTGTCGCTGGGATTTCGGGATGTTCTAAATGTCGTTGAGATGTCGGGATGTTCTAAATGTCGCTGAGATGACAGGATGTTCTATTTAACGGTGAGATTTCAGGATGGACAAACGGGATAGAAAAAACAAATCAAACATCCTGATAATAATGCGTAATATTGAACATCCTAATAATGAATCGTAAAATAGAACATCCTATTAATAAATCGAAATATCTAACATCTTAACAAATAAGCGATACGTTCAACATCTTAACAAATAAGCGTAACGTACAACATCCTAACAATTAATTGTAATATACAACTTTCTAGCAATTAACATTTAATTAAAACGGGATTCAATTTTAGTAAAAATTAATAACTAACGCAAATATATCGATTATATGGAGACCGAGAAATGGTAAAGATATTTGCCAAGGATTCTTATAAAAAAGCGGCATATTCGCCCAAGATCCGTGGTATTCTCGACCTGTTCAGGCCGTTCACATTATTGGCGCCGTTGATAGGCGGCATCTCTGCCGCTTTGATGGCGCTTGCCTTGGACCCATTACCCAAGTATGCTGGACTGTTCATTATGGACGGCGCGTTCATTGGGCCCGAGTTCTCATGGAGCTATCCGTTCATATATTGGAAGTTCCCACTGCTCGCGTTGTTGGCCGGGGTCAGTGCGTTAATGTTAGTAAACGCAGGGTCAAATGTATTGAACCAGGTGTATGATCTCAAGATCGACAAGATAAACAAGCCCTACAGACCGATACCGTCAAAGATCATAACGGCAAATGAAGCACGTACCATCGCCTGGGTGCTGTATCTTATAACATTATGGCGCGCGGCCGCAGTTGGTTCGGGTGCATTTGTATTTATAATTTTCATTGTTATGCTAATCACGATCTTTTATTCCATGCCGCCGATTAGACTTAAGAAGCGATTATTTCTCTCAAATATTTCAATAGCCTTCGCCCGCGGCATACTCGGTTTCGGTGCTGGTTGGTGTATCTTTGGCGACCCGTTTAACCCCACACCTTGGCTAATTGGCCTGATCATGAGCATTTATCTGGTGGGTGCGGTAACTACAAAGGACTTTGTTGATATCAAGGGTGATAGAAAATATGGCATGAAGACACTGCCGGTGGTGTTTGGCAAACGCAAGTCAATTGCGATCTCCGCTCCGTTCTTCGTGAGCCCGTTCATATTAATACCATTGGGCATCTGGCGCGGGCATTTGATCGATTCTACCATGAACCTGATCATATTGATCGTATGGGGTGTATTTATTGTACTTCTACTCTATAGATATGGGGACGTGCAAGATAAAAAGTTCGAGAACACGTCGGTCTGGATACATATGTACTTGATGTTGATGGCCATACAGGTGGGATTTTGTTTGGTTTATATACAATATGCATTGACTCTGTGATTCGACCACTACAATTATTTAATAAATTGAATCGTTTGGGGAAGGGTGACCATTACTATGAATTGTTGTTGAAAAACATTTGGGGAGGGGTGATCGTTTCGATTAGTTATAGATGGGAAGCACTTGGAGAGGGGGAATAGAAAAAAACTAATTTTTCTCTCCAACCACCCCCAACGATCGTAAACAATAATTCATTGAAGTGGTCTCCCAACGATTTCAAGCGACCATTACTTGGAGTGATCCCCCTTCCCCCAGTGGTTCACATTAGTAATCCATCGGAACGGTCTATAAATACATATTGAGCATTCCGTGCGTATATACCCACATGATACACGCCAATGTCAATGCGATCATCGATAGTATCGCACCAACAAGCCCCGCTATACTGCGCGGCCTTCTCGTCCCGAAGGCAAATATACCGAACACCAGCCCCAGACCTGTTATTATGATCACCAGTATAAAAATGGTAGTGCCAATACTATAGGGTATAAAAGACAACCAGAATGTGCACATACCCACGATCCCGAGCGTCATTGCGGCTGCGCCATAGGGGTCCATGGGCGGTTTGAAATACGGAGGATACATTGGTGCAGGTGCATTGGATCCTCCCCATTGGTAGGTACCGTACGCTGGTGGATAGCTTGACTGCCCCTGCCCCGGAAACGATAA
>JAEHCK010000029.1 GCA_020696345.1 Thermoplasmata archaeon
CCAGACGAATCCATAAATTATACACAGGTCATACGAATCGAAAGCGCAAGAAAGAAGGTCATCGGAAAGCCGTATGGGGGAGAACCACATGTACGGTTTGATGAGGGGGTGGTGGACGTAAGCCCACTGCCCTACTCTACCTCTTATTCTCTTCCCGCCTCCCACACCCCAAATCCCAAATCCCTAATTATTTAAAAATTAATTCAATATCGATTGTGTGAAAATCGGAGAAGAGGCTTTTTTTATTTGAACTTAAAGAACTTGATATAAGATCTTAAGACCCCAATTTATTAAAATACTAAAAACGGAGATATGAACTGAACAATTGCACAAGTTAGGGTCAATATATGCGCTGAAATTCAATCATTTGTAAGACTATAAACAATTACCTATTGTTAGTACGAAACATTCTTATATTGAAATCTAATAACCCGATTTGATAATTGTTTCTAACATAACTGGCTCAGTATAAAAACTTGAATTAACAGATCGAACCATTGATAGTTATTACTTAAGTGTAAAAAAATGGTGGCAGAAGAATGGTTAAAGGAATTGTAGTGATAGGTGGTGGAATAGCCGGCGTCCAAGCGGCATTAGACCTGGGAGATGCCGGAATTAAAGTATTTCTTGTAGAGCGTTCTTCCAGTATAGGCGGCCATATGGCACAGCTGGATAAGACATTTCCCACGAATGACTGTTCAATGTGTATCCTATCACCGAAACTGGTTGCAGTGGCAAGACATCCCAATATCGAGTTGTTAACCAACTCGGAAGTGACCCAAGTAGACGGCGAAAGGGGCAATTTTAAGGTTAGAGTAATAAAACATCCCAGATATGTAGACGAGGATAAATGTGTTGGTTGCGGTGATTGTGCCACCAAATGTCCAGTTAAAGTCCCAAATGAATTTGATGAGGGCCTGGGTACACGTAAAGCGATCTATATCCCATTTCCACAGGCAGTACCATTGAAGTATAAGATCGACAAGGAAAATTGCCTCTTCTTCAAAAAGGGTGTTTGCAAGGTCTGCTCGAAGATATGTAAAGCAGAGGCGATCGATTACGATCAGGAACCAGAAGAACTCGAACTGGATGCTGCATCAATAATTGTTGCTACTGGCTATGACCAAATGCATCCTCAACTTAAAAGAGAATATGGTTATGGTAGGTACAAAAATGTAATTCATACTTTAGAATTCGAACGCATGTTATCCGCATCTGGTCCCACGGCCGGAAAAGTACAGAGACCCACTGATAATGAAATTCCAAAAAAGATCGTGTTTATTCAATGTGTAGGTTCCAGAGACATTCACAATGCAGAATATTGTTCTCGTGTATGCTGTATGTACGCTATAAAAACTGCCGTGATCGCAAAGGAACATGAACCTAAGATCGAGGACATCTCAATTTTATATATAGATATGCGTACCTATGGAAAAAATTTCGAGGATTATTTTTATCGGGCAAGAGATGAAGTCGGAGTAAATTTTTATCGTGGCCGACCTGCTGAGGTGAACGAGGATCCGGAGACTCAGGATCTGATCGTAAAAGTTGGCCATATTGCCGAGGAGGAGACACAGGAGATCAGGGCCAATATGGTCATCCTTTGCGCGGCTTTGGTGCCGGCGAAAGGCAGTGAAGAGTTGGCAAAAATACTGGGCATCAAACATGACCATATGGGTTTTCTAAAAGAAAAGCATCTCAACGGCCGCCCCTGTGACACTACCCGCGAGGGGATCTATATGTGCGGCTGTTGTACTGCGCCAAAAGATATTCCGGACAGTGTGGCAGAAGCCTCGGCGGCTGCGGCACGTGCGGCAGCAGAATTTGGTAAATATACCGATCGACCAGTACTTGAAGCGCCCGAAGTTGATCCTGAACCTGAACAACCTGTGGTGGACATCCATGAAGAACCACGTGTGGGAGTGTTCGTATGTCATTGTGGGGTCAATATTGGCGGGATCGTAAATGTACCTGAAGTTGTGGAATATGCAAAAACCTTACCTAATGTCACATATGCCGAGGATAACATTTATTCATGTTCGGATGATGCGCAGAGGAATATCCAAGAGATCATTAAACAACATAATTTGAACCGTGTAGTAGTTGCATCATGTACACCTCGTACTCATGAGCCGATCTTTAGAGATACCTGTGCAAGTGCCGGGATCAATCCATATCTGTTCGAGATGGCCAATATTCGTGACCAATGTTCATGGGTCCATATGAAGGAGCCTGAACTTGCAACAGAAAAGGCAAAGGATCTAGTTCGAATGGCAGTAGCTCGAGCAAAACTGTTACAACCATTAACTCCAAAAGAGATCGATGTAGAGAGAAGTGCTCTGGTTATTGGCGGTGGTATGGCAGGCATAGAAAGCGCCATTGACTTGGCAAACCAAGGGTTCGAAGTAACTTTGGTTGAAAAGATGGGATTTTTAGGCGGGCGCGCAGCTCAATTGGGCGAGATGTTTCCGGAGAATGCACTGGCCTCTGAGATTTTAGATGAAAAATACCAATTACTTGAAGATCTCAATGTTAATTTGATCACCAAAGCAACTGTTACTAAAGTTGAAGGGTTTATTGGTAATTTTGAAATTACAATCTCAAAACGGCCCCGTGGTGTTGATATAGAAAAATGTACGGCTTGTGGTAAATGTTCAGAGGTATGTCCGGTAGAGTCGCCATATCTATTTGATCGTAAGATACAGAAGCGTAAAGCAATATATGAATACCCAAACGGTTGGCCAAATGCGTACAATATCGTATTTGACGATTGCACCAAATGCGGAGAATGTTTAAAAGTATGTGAACCCGGGGCGATCATTAAAGAGGAACTTGAAAACCCACAAAATGAAGAGATAAAAATAAAAGTGGGTGCGATCACATTGGCGATCGGGGCGGATATGTATAAGCCTGAGGGTGATTATTGTTATATAGATGATCCTGCAAAACTAACCGGTGAAATTACCGTGATCAGCAATCTTGGTTTGGAGCGTTTATTGAACCCCAATGGACCGACAAAAGGCGAATTTCTGGTGAATGATCGGAAACCCAAGAGTGTTGCATTCATTCTTTGTGTAGGCTCACGTGATCGGTTTTGTAAATCCTTGGTTGAACGCACCGGCGCTGAACGTGAGAGTATTGGAGATTGTTCAAGATACTGCTGTCATACTACTATGAAACAGGCGCTTCAATTACGAAAGCAAGGTGTTAACGTCATTGTATTGTATGTTGATATCCGAACATATAGTGAAGGCGGCGAAGAGATGTACCGAGACGCTTGTAAAGCGGGTGTCCAGTTCATCAAATATTCATTTGATAACAAACCAAAAGTAAAGGACCTCAGCGGTAAAGCCGAGATCGAGGTCTTCGACCAATTGTTGGGTGAAGATTTACGCTTTCAGGTTGACACCGTGATTTTGGTCTTGGGCATGGTGGCAAGTTATCCGGACACACCCGAGTTATTAAAATTGTTAAAGGTGCCGCAGTGCGGTAGCGGTTTCTGTATGGAGAAACATATTAAATTGGCCCCCATAGAAACCAATACTGACGGCATATTTCTTGCGGGGTGTCTGCAAAGTCCAAAAAATATTGCAGAAACATTAGCGCAAGGCAGTGGTAGTGCTGCAAAGATGAGCATCCATTTATCCAGGGGTAAAGCGATCTCGGAACCGATCACGTCCAGGGTAGATGAGGATAAGTGTACGGGCTGTGGCACATGTGAAATGATCTGTCCGTTTGGGGCGATCAGAGTTGATCTGGATACCTTGAAGGCATCCACCATGGAGGTATTATGTAAGGGGTGCGGCTCATGCGCCGCCAGTTGTCCAGAGAAAGCGATCTCGATGAATCACTTTCTGGATGAGCAGTTGATCTCTCAGGGTATTGCCGCGATAACCGAGGAGGAATCAGGATGAGTGGGGATAGTAACGGTAAACACGAATTGACTGACGAGGAAAAAGAAAAAATAAAACGGCTCAGAGACGATTGGAAGTCACGCAAACATACCTCATCTTTACCTGCTTGGAAAGATCTGCAAACATTAGGTATTGATCTGGCTAAATTAGGGCTTCAAGATATTGATGAAGAGACAAAAGAATGGGTCGTGCGAGAGTTATTGATCACTCTTCGATGTCATTACTGCGAACGAAGAAGAAATAATACATGTAATTTCCCGATCTGCGTCAGAGGATTGTTGTCCGGTTACGATGTCAAAGATTCTTTGTTAGTGAAAAAAACAACTCAAACAAATGGAAAATGAGGTAGAAAGAATGGAAACCCAAGATAATCCGCAGCAGACTAGTTCGTTCAAACCCAAGATAGTCGGATTTCTCTGTAATTGGTGCAGTTATGCAGGTGCGGACCTAGCTGGTGTTTCACGATTCCAGTACCCGCCAAATGTACGAGTTATTAGGATCATGTGCTCTGGCCGGCTTGATCCCGCAATTGTGCTGGAGATGTTTATTCAGGGTGCGGATGGTGTATTTATTGGTGGCTGTCATTTGGGAGATTGCCATTACATTAAAGGTAATTATTACGCTGAAAAACGATATAATATGACCAAGAAATTATTAGGAAAAACAGGTCTCAACCCCGATAGACTTTATCTCAAATGGATCTCTGCCGCTGAAGGCCAGTTATTTGCCGATACCATGAGGGATGTGACCGAGCTTATCACCGACCTTGGGCCTTCACCAATAGGTGGTGACAATCCCAACCTAGAGATCTTAGAACAATTATTAATAATTCGAAATGCAGCTGAGGACTATCGCTTACGAGTTCTGATCGGAAAAGGCGTTTCTTTAGTGGATGATTATAATGTATACAATGAAAAGTTAGATCCAGATCGTTTCGATGAATTATTGGATTCTGCCATAGAAGAGGAATATGTTCGGAGCAGTATCTTATACTTGACTCGTGAGAAACCCGTTTCTGTGATCGAATTAGCTGGAAAAATTAAAATTTCTCCTGGTTTGGTCCTCAAACATGTAGTGACCTTAAAAGATCGTGATTTGGTCCGAATGGATCATATTGATGGAGATACACCTTATTATATTCGACAGATACATGAAGACCAAGAAGAACCTGCCGAGGGAGCACCAGAAGGAATGGTGGGTGGTGATTAGATGGCCGAGGATGAACAACTTGAAGCACAAGAGAAAGAAAAAACCCAACAACAGGTCCAGGCCGCACCCCAACCAGACCAACCACCGGAGGTGACGTTGCAACCACAGGTGTTGCCGCAACCACCAGAAACACTGCCACCGCAGGAACCACCACAACCACAGGCGACACCACAGCCACAGGAGCCGCCACAGCCACAGGAACCACAAGCAGAAATACAACCTGCTACCGATACAATAGCCACAAGTGATGCTGGTACTGCAGTTTCTACGAATGACACGGTTGGTGCAGTATTGATCGTAGGTGGCGGTATTTCAGGTATGCAATCCGCTCTTGACCTGGCAGAAAGCGGTTACTTGATCTATTTAGTAGATAAATCGCCCAGCATAGGCGGTGCTATGGCACAATTGGACAAGACTTTTCCAACGAATGATTGTGCAATGTGCATTATGGCGCCAAAATTAGTATCAACTGGTAGACATCATAACATTAAACTAATTACAAATGCAGTGATCGAGAAGGTGGAAGGGGATGTAGGTAACTTTAAAGTGACCATCCGTAAAAAGAGCAGGTACGTTGATGAGACAAAATGTACGGGATGTGGTATCTGTACACAGAAATGCCCCGTGGAAGTGCCCGATGAATACAACAAGGAATTAAAGGTACGCAAAGCTATCTATGTTCGCTACCCGCAGGCTGTTCCATTGATCTTCAAGATCGATAAAAAGCATTGTATCGGTTGCGGTAATTGTGAACGTTATTGCCGTGCCAAGGCAATCAAATACGACCAAGAAGAAGAGATCTTGGATTTGCAGGTAGGTTCTATTATCCTTTCACCAGGTTTCAAGGAATTTGATCTATCCCGGAAACCCGAATATGGTTATGAGCGGTTTGCCAATGTGGTATCATCATTGGAGCTTGAGAGAATACTTAGTGCCACTGGACCTTATGGCGGCATGGTGCTCAGACCATCGGATGGTAGGATCCCGAAAAACATTGCATTTATTCAGTGTGTGGGCTCACGTGATAAACAAACAGGTAACACATACTGTTCATCGGTTTGCTGCATGTTCGCTATTAAAGAGGCGGTGATCGCCCAGGAACATACACCGGGGCTTAAAAGTACAATTTTCTTTATGGATATGAGAGCGTTTGGCAAGGAGTTTGATGATTATTATCTCAGGGCCGAAAAAGAACATAAGATCAGATTTATCCGGAACAATCGAATTGCCAAGGTCGAAGAGGACCCGGATACCAATAATTTACGACTTTCTTATATAGAGGGGGGTGAGCTTAAGGATGCTGAGTTTGATATGGTGGCATTATCTGTTGGCATGGAAGGACCGGAAGACGCCAAGGAGCTTGCCGAAAAATTCGGGATCGATCTGAACAAGTTCAACTTCTCAAAAAATGACATATTCACCCCGTTGGAAACCAACCGTCCTGGCATTTTCGTGAGCGGCGCATTCTCAGCGCCGAAGGATATTCCGGATAGTGTAGCACAAGCAAGTGGTGCGGCAGGCAATGTAAATACCGTCATATCAAGTGCACGCGGGACATTGATCACTGATAAAGTGTATCCCACTGAAATTGATGTAACCGGTCAAGCACCTCGGATCGGTGTTTTTGTTTGTCATTGCGGAATAAACATTGGTGGGGTAGTAGATGTGCCCGCCGTGGTAGAATATGCTAAGACAATACCGGGTGTCGCCTATGCTGAACATAATATCTACACCTGCTCGCAGGACACCCAGGAACGGATTAAAAATATGATCAAAGAGCACAATTTGAATCGAGTCGTTGTAGCTTCATGTACACCACGGACTCACGAACCTCTATTTCAAAATACTATCCGCGAAGCTGGATTAAATGCATATCTCTTCGAAATGACAAACATCCGTGACCAGTGTTCTTGGGTGCACATGCACGAACCCGAAAAAGCCACGGTCAAGGCCAAGGATCTGGTTCGGATGGCAGTTGCCAAGGCAAAGCTGATCGAACCATTACAGCGAAAACCAATAGAGATCAACCCGAGCGGTCTGATAATAGGTGGCGGATTATCGGGGATGACAGCTGCAATAGCTCTCCGTAAACAAGGATTTCAAGTTCATTTGGTTGAGCGCGAGCCTGAGCTGGGGGGGCATTTAAAAAACCTGTATTACACATTTCAAAATGACGATATTCAAAAGTTTTTAAAGGAGCTTAAGGCAAATATAGATGCTGATGATGGATTGAATGTTTACACCAGCGCCAAGATCAAAGATATTACCGGATGTATAGGCAGTTTTACAACTACCATCGAGCATGAAGGATCGGAAAAGAAGTTTGACCATGGGATAGTAATAGTTGCCACTGGCGGTAAAGAGTACAAACCATCGGAATATCTTTACGGGCAAGATCCACATATTATTACTCAACTTGAACTTGAGAAAAAGCTTGCCAATAATGAATTGGGTGATGCGCGTAAATTCGTTATGATCCAATGCGTTGGCAGCCGAATACTTGAACGACCGTACTGTTCAAGGGTATGCTGTACTGAAGCCATCAAAAATGCTCTCAAAATTAAAGAACTTATACCGAATGCTGAAGTGGATATCCTGTTCCGAGATATGCGAACATATGGATTTCGAGAAGAATTTTATGTTGAAGCTGCAAATAAAGGTGTACGGTTCATACGATATTATGAAGATTCGATGCCAGAGGTAAAACTGGAAAATGGTGTGAATGTACTGGTGAGAGAGCATTTGATCAATGAGAATATACATCTAAAACCAGATTATTTGGTTTTAAGCACCGCCACAATTCCTGACCCTGAAAATGAAACATTATCTCAACAATTAAAGGTTCCATTAAGTAAGGATAAATTTTTCCTCGAGGCGCACATGAAACTTCGGCCCGTTGATTTTGCCACCGAAGGCATATTCCTCTGCGGCTTGGCGCACTCGCCCAAATTCATTGAAGAATGTATCTACCAGGCAAATGGAGCAGTTGCACGGAGTGTAACAGTATTATCAAAGAAGTACATAGAAGGCGAGGCTACAATATCGGTTGTTAGTGAAAATAAATGTATTGGTTGTGGAACTTGTGTAGAGACCTGCGAATATGGTGCCCCAGAATTACAAAAACGTGAAGACGGTTCTCTAGTTTCTCATATTAATGAAGCATTGTGCAAGGGTTGTGGTGCATGTGCAGTCGCTTGTTGTAACGGCGCAATTACTACTAAACATTTCATGAACGATCAAATTCTAACAATGGTAAAGGCAGCACTGATAGAACCTGAAATGGTACAACAGATACATACCCAGGAAACAAAGGTAAATGAACAGGAGGCGGTATAATTACTATGGAAGGCGCAATTAACACCAGTGATGTATCAGAACCTGGGCCTGCACTTGACGACGAAAAACAACCAGAACAGAAACCAACTTGCCAGACGACTTGTGCGGCTGATGCACAGGTACAAGCAGAGCTTGAGAATAAATTAAAATCTGATAACCGTGGAGAATCGGCAGCAGAACAAAAAAAGGACTTTGAGCCGAAAATTATTGCATTCTGCTGCAACTGGTGTTCGTATGCCGGTGCAGATCTTGCCGGTGTCAGCAGGCTGCAATACCCGCCAAATGTTAGAATAATTCGAGTATTATGCAGTGGTAGAGTTGAGCCTGAATTTATTTTACAAGCCTTGGAATTGGGTGCTGACGGTGTATTAGTGGCTGGGTGTCATCCAGGTGATTGCCATTACATATCCGGCAATTTGAAAGCCGAAGAACGGTTCAAAATGGTGATCAAATTATTGGAAATTCTGGGAATTGACGCTCACCGTGCACGTCTCGAATGGATATCGGCCTCGGAGGGGCCAAAATTTGCAAATACGATCTCTGAATTTGTAGGTCAAGTTAAAGAACTTGGGCCGAATTTATTAAAAAAACAATTAATATAGAACAATTCCTTTTACTACTATAATTTTGAATAATGAGGTATGAGGTAAAACCCATGTCAAAAATAGATGAGCTAATCGATGCGACTGGAGCATACGATTGTGTAGAATGTGGCAAATGTACAAGTGTGTGTCCTGCGGCAGAATTCAACCCCGAGTTTGCCCCTAGGTTGATCGTAGTTAAAGCCTTGGAAGGTGTAGAAGGTCTTGCCGGTGAAAAGGATATCTGGTCATGCCTTACTTGTGAGATGTGCAGCAGTGTGTGCCCTTATAAAGTAGATTATTCCAACTTCGTTCGTGGTCTGCGAAGTGAAGCGCTGGCACATGGTGCGGTGCCTGTGTGTTCGCAAGGCGGTCTGATCCAGACTATGGGCAGGATAATGACCGAACCCGATCTGAAACAGAACAGGTTAAATTGGCTCGAAAATGAGCCAGACCTTAAAGTTGCCCAGAAGGGTGATGTTTATTATTTCATGGGATGTTTACCGCATCTGGAAATAATTTTTGAGGAGAAGGGCACGAAATTATTAGATATTGCAAAAAGTGCGATCAAGATCTGTAATCATGCGGGTATCACGCCGGTGGTTAGTGAGACAGAGGTATGCTGTGGTCATGACCTTTTTTGGGTCGGCGATAACGAGAACTTCAAGAAATTGGCAAAACAAAATATAGATAATATCAAGGCGTCAGGCGCCAAGCAGGTGATCTTCACCTGTGCCGAGGGATTTAGAACATTTGATGTGGATTATCAAGATATGTTCGGTGATCTGGATTTTGAGATATTACATATTTCGGAATTCATAATGGATCTACTCGATGAGGGTAAATTGACATTTAAAGATGATGGTAATGTAAAGGTCACATATCATGACTCTTGTAGGCTGGGCCGCCATATGGGACTTTACGACACACCACGTGATATTCTGAAAAAAATACCCGGTGTAGAGGTGGTTGAGATGGAGCGTAATCGTGAGAAAGCTGCATGTTGTGGTGTTTCTGCGTTTGCCACGTGCGAGAGTTCGTCGAAGAAGATGCAGATCGACCGTTTAATGGAGGCAAAAAATACAGGTGCAGACAAGATGCTGATGTTCTGTCCTAAGTGCCAGATTCATTTCAAATGCGCGACGTGGAAGGAGATGCCGGTGGAGCCAGAGACTGTGGACATACCCCTGGATGATGTGACAACCTTTGTAGCAGAACGGTTGAAAACAAGATGATAATTTGATGGGTTGATGTTGAATGTTCTATCTAATGCTGAGATAGCAGGATGTTCTATATGTCGCTGGGATGGCAGGATGTTCTAAATGTCGAAGAGATTTCGGGATGTTCGATATATCGTTGAGATGACAGGATGTTCTAATTGTTGCTGGGATGTCAGGATGTTCTAATTGTCGCTGGGATGTCAGGATGCATAAATGAATTAACAATAACAAATCAGACATCTTGAAAATTAATCATAAAATAGAACATCCTAACAATTAATCGAAATGTAGAACATCCCAACAATGAACCGAAATATAGAACATTCCATTAATTAATTGAAATATATAACATCCTAATAATGAATCGAAACGTACAACTTTCCATCTAATTCTTATTTCTTGTCGGCGATGGGCCCATTGCATGGATATTCTTCACAAAATCAGACATATAATCAGCAAATTTAGCGCCCTCAGCCGCACTTATCCAAACCGACCCCAAACGCTCTGCACCATAACCCAATAGATCCAACAACTTGCCTGTCATTTCCAGTCTTTTTTCCGCTTTCTCATTGCCGGAGATATAATGGCATTCGCCAAGTTTACAGCCCGAAACAATAATGCCGTCGGCACCGAACTCGAATGCCCGCATTATAAAATCCGGTTCGATCCTACCTGAGCACATGAATCGTATAATACGTACGCATGATGGATATTGAAGATGGTTTATACCCGCCAGATCTGCTGATGTGTAACTGCACCAATTACAACTAAACGCAAGAACTATCGGTTCAAAATCTTGTTTTTTAGCAATAGGTTGAGAAGGCTCAACTGCATGATCTGGTTTAGGTGTAGGTTTAGGTACTGGGTTCGCACCGTCTTGTATATTGCATTCGTAAGGACAATGGCTCATACCACCACACCCCTGATCGCAGCTTCAATGAGTGGAATGATCTGTTCACGTTTATAATGCTTTATGGTAATGGCTTTATTGCAGCATCCCGCAGAACATGCACCGCACCCCTGGCATTTTAACGGATCCACCGATGATACTAATCTGCCATCTTCTGTTTCTTTTAACAAGGCAGCCTTGAACTCGCAGCCCTCCTCGCACTTACCACAACCAATACACTTCTTCTCATCAACGACTGCGATCTTTCCATCGATCTTGGTATTATGTTTTTGTAATAAAGTAATGGCATTATTGGCCGCCAGCTTGGCATCCTCTATTGAATATCTGATCCCTTTTGGTCCTTGAACACAGCCCGCGAGAAAGATGCCGCGGCGTTCCTCAGGCGTTAACATTGGGTTGAAATATTTAATGAACCCATCCACATCCAATGCAAGATGCA
Organism: Thermoplasmata archaeon; assembly: GCA_020696345.1. Classification (GTDB taxonomy): domain Archaea; phylum Thermoplasmatota; class Penumbrarchaeia; order JAEHCK01; family JAEHCK01; genus JAEHCK01. Next base: position 11,610 of record JAEHCK010000029.1, read on the forward strand.
GCATTTCAGCCAATTTGGTACTTGCCTCACGTGCTTCCTGGCCCACCGATAATATAACCAGATCACTCTCAATTTCTATTGGGTTACCAAGATCTAGATCCGTACTTTTCAATACTAATTTCTCACCATCCCTTAATACTTCAGCTACGCGACCGCGGATAAATTTGATCCCCATCTTTTTAGAATCTTCATAGAACTCCTCAAAACCACGATATGGCCCACGAAGATCAATGTAATGAATATACACATTCATATCCGGATATCTTCTTTTTATCTCCATTGCCTGACCTATGGCATAAGTACAGCATACCAGCGAGCAATGCGGGTTACCCTTCACCTCGTCGCGTGAACCAACGCATTGAATGAAATTTACGGTTTTTGGAACCTTACCATCCGAAGGTCGCTGAAGAGCACCACTTTGTTTGCGTTGGTCGATGATCATACGTTCGAATTCGATCGAGGTGATCACATCGGGGTCATCATAATTATATTCCGGGATCTTGCTCGGGTCAAAGATCTGTGAACCAGTAGCTAAAATTATTACACCGACATTCAGTTTTCGCTCACCCTCCCTGGTTTGAAGTGTTACATCCCTGCTGCCAATGCCACCTTTTATATCAATTACCTCGGAATTCAATATTATCTCAAGGTTGGGGTTTCGCGTTACATCCTCAAGTTTGGGTGTTAATACACAGGTTTTACACGATTGTATACAGCAAATTCCACAGTTATGTGTGGGGAATGTCATGCTGAGTTCATATGCACGACCACCGAGTTTATCGGTCTTTTCGATCAGATATGTCTTAAATCCTGCATTAGCTATATCCAAAGCCGCCTGAAGACCCGCAATTCCGCCACCGATCACCAGCGCCTCGGGGGTAATTTCCACATCGATGTCTTCCAAAGGCTCGAGATTGATCGCACGAGCAATACTACTCGCCAAAATGATCTTTGCCTTTTTCGTGGCTTCGTCTTTATCATCGAGTATCCATGCACATTGTTCACGAATATTTGCCTGTTCATAGAGATATTTATTGATCCCCGCATCTTCTACTGCCTTTCGGATTATGGTTTCATATGTTTTTGGTGTGCAGGCCGCTACCACGACATGGTCAAATTCACCTTTTTTACATTCCTCTAATAGAAATTCCTGGCCTGCGCGCGAACAAATGGCCTCATGCATTTTTATTACGCTAATATGAGGGTCACTTTTAATAAATTCAAGTAATGAATCCATATCGATCTTATCGCTTATTTCACCCCTACATCCACAAACAAATACACCAACTTTTTTTGAGTCTGTAAATTTTTTATTCGTCATAAAAAAGATCCCCAAACAATCAACATTTCAATTAATATTTGATCTCCAATAATAATTGACGATTTCTTCTAATAATGTGGAAAGTTGTATATTTAATTATCTTAGAAACGTACGAATTCCACTCAAATTGGGAATGTGATTGGTTGTTGAGAATTATGGGGATGTGATTAATTGTTGAGGATTATGGGAATGGATAATATGATCTATTATTACTGGGCAGGGGAATGGGAATGACTATTCTTTCCCTATTCCCCACCAAGCACCAAATAATCTCCGCCACTGTTCGGTATCAAGAAAACATCTTTGTTAGATCAATGTATAGCCAATGATTCTTATCACAGTCCGGACAATATACTCCTATTACTGAAACAGTATTGATATCACAAAATGGGTTCTGATAAAGAACTTTATTACAATCCGGACATCGTGGATAATATTCTACAGCTTTTTCCTTGCAGCTTTTACTTTGTGTCCTAAATACCTCACCGCCGCATTTTGGGCATTCGAGATCGTCATTGTACTCTCGAGTGTATATACAGCAGTTCGGACACCACTTATTTTTCTTTCTAAATATCTTTTCAAGATCAATGTAAAACCATTCTTCTTTTTGACATTTTGGACAATAAAATGATGTTACGGCTACCGTATCGATATCAGTAAAGGGTGTATCGGTTAGTTGCATTCCACAATCACGGCATTGGGGATAGTACTGCAAATCCGGTTTACCTTCTGGCTCTTCTATACATTCTCCGGTTTTTGCTTCTGGTATTGCAAGTTCTTCATCCATTTTGGCAAATAGTTTGTTTATCGGGATAGCCAATTTTTCCGCAACATATTCCAAGGCATTCTCAGGTAGACAATGATATTCTGCTCGAATATCATATATGATCAATAATAAAGGATCTCTTTTTCCTTTATATTTATCAATTATTGTCTGAATTTTTTCTAGATCAATCTCTTTTGTTTCTTCTACTATTCCATATTCGTTTAAATTTACTACGCCTGTCATATTTATTCCGTTTGGACTCATGTTTTGCACCTCAAACAAATAATGTCTCGTAACATATAAGTAACTTGGTTACTGTTTTCCTTACCTATGGTTACTTTAATTTAGTGATAGTCTCAATCCGTAGCAAAAAGAACACTAATTAGATTACAATATCTATTATTAGAAAGAAAGATTACGCAGAATCTATTGTGTTCTTTATATCTATTTTTTCATTTGTCATAAATATTATAACGATATTTATAAATGCAACTTGTAGATAAGCCACCGGTCATTAATCTTCTCTTTATAAATAAATAAAAATAATCAATAGGTTTCTATTTCATTTCTTAATAATTTATAGATGTAAACCTATTTATTATAAAACGAACTGCCAAAAACATTTAATATGTCTATTACATATGTGGGATTTATGCATATTATTTGTAACAGGTGGACGAGAAATGACCGAAGAAAACCCAAAAAGTAAAAAGCAATATTGGGATCTGTTAAGTCATCTTTTAGATGATCCCACGAGAAGTGCTAGGGACATTGGGAAAAAAATGAACAGTTACAGGCAGATGGTTTGGCGGAAAAAGAAGGAATTAGAGGATGATAATGTAATCTGGGGGTACACTGCGGTGATCGATGATAGCAAATTAAACCATATCATCTATATAATTCTAATGAAAACCAAACCAATGAGTAGAGGTTTGGCAGATCTATTGATCAGGAGAATTACCAAAGGTGAACCCAGTAAACAAAGTGTGAGACTAACAAATATATGTTATGTAAATGGTGAATATGATTGGGTTATGAAACTTTCAGCCCCCGATCATGCCACTGCCAGAAGATATTATGACACAATTAGATTGTTGTACGATGAGTATCTTTTAGAAAAACCAGTGATGATAGATGTAAACTTCTGTTTAGTTTCAGAAGGTAAAACTAACCCGGAAATTGAGAAATTATATGAATTTATACCTGGATAGAAATTTTTTTTTTATTATGATGTCTGTTGGAATCTCAAAGGAAAAGTAAAACTCGAACAATTTGTTAGCACAAATTATTCTTGAGCTAAGAATTCTCATAATAAATAACATTGAGTAAAGAATTCTTACCCAGCTAAAAGTCAAACTCGAACAATTTGTTGGCACAAATTATTCTTGAGCTAAGAATTCTTATAATAAATAACATTGAGGTAAGAATTCTTACCCAGCTAAAAGCTAAAAGTAAAAAGTGATTAGAACTTTTAACTTTTAAGATTTTACTTTTTAGATTTGACTTTAAAAAAATGCGTCAATTATCATATCGTTTTGCGAAGCATTTTTTTATAATCACTCAAATTCCAGATCATAAAGGAGATATTCTACCAAAGGGTCATAGTCAGAATTCGATAGTCTAGCCGCGAGTTCTTTATATGAATGATCACCAATAACTTTCTTTATGACATTGTGCATTTTCCAAACTATCTTCCGTAAATCTTCAATTGTAAATCTCATGCCGTTTGCAAATGGAAAAGCACCGGAAATGTTTTCATTAAATGATTTTTTAAAATCAATTTTCAGTTTTTCCATACTAATTTCGCCAAAGATATCGTAAAGAATTCTAAGTTGTCTAAAACTAGCAAACTGGGTCCAGTTCGTAAATTTATAGGTTTCATATCGGTTATTTATTTGTTTGGTTAATAACGAAACACTTTTGCGTTCAATGAGGTATGGGAACGGACTAAGGTTTCCCTCATCGTTAATATAATAATGAAAATATGTTTCATCATCAAATTTATCGTTCAAAGACCCATAAATACCAAAAGGCACATCAATCATTTTAAATTCATTTACGACATTCTCTGGAGCATTAAATATTTTTTTTTCAACTTTTTTTATTGCATTAATTAATTCTTCTTCAAATTTATTTTTATTATTCTTAATGGTATTTGCGTATTCCCGTAGGTTATTAAAAAAAGTTAAAGTTCCTCTTTCATTCAGATTCAACACGTTATTTCTTGTAGTCGAAAAAACCTGGTTATCAAAATATTTTATTAAAAACCCTGCATCATCGGAGGTGTTTATACAATTACCGAAGATTTCAAGAAATTTTCGTCTGTTTATTTCTTTGAATCGAAGAGATAATCCCGAGATCCCCTCGTCAGCTACAAATACTATTGTAGCATTTTTACTCCGTGCATAATTTTTAAAATTATTAAGGTTCTCAATGATCGCGTTTTCACTCACATCGCCGGTTCCGAGTTTAATGACCTGCATCGCTTTCAGCAAGTAATGTAGATCATCAACTATTATCAATTCAGGTTTTTTCCGATACTTGATCGGAGAATATAAGACTACACCATCAAATATTCGTTCTTTATCCAGAACATACATTTCAATTGGTATTTCTTTAGATAATAATCTCAATAGATGTGTTTTTCCTACTCCACGCTCACCAATAATTAATTTTGGTTCTTTATTCGAAAGTAATGGCGCCATGAGATATTTAATAGGGATATCTTCAAAGCATTTTGTGATATCATCATCAAATTCTGCTCTGCCTAATTCATATTTAGCGCTCATTAAATCGCAAATACAATAGATTATTGGAGATATAAATTTTTTTAAACCCTGGAATTTATAAATAAGAATATTAGTTTAAAGAAGCAAATTTTTAACTTGTTTTTCGGTGATATTTATTGGAGAACTTTGTGCAATAATTCAATAAATGATTGGAATTGTGTAATATTCAAAGTTTAGTTTCTTTAAATAATAATAAACTATAAATTAAATGATGTATTTACTCAGCCTCGAAATTATTGTATAATTTCAAGGCGGAAAAATGGTTAAAAAACAATATATAAGGAGATCACAAGCAGACATCCTTATTTTGGGGGGATTTTCTGATACCCATTATGGATCATCCCTTTTTACCCATGTATATTGATAGTATTGTCATCCAAATTTAGGCCAATGCAAGATATTGATAGTTATTTAAAATATAGGAGGAGTACCTGATGGTAAAGGACGTAATGGTCATCGGCGGCGGTATAGCCGGTATCCAAGCATCACTCGACCTAGCTGATAAAGGAATACAAGTACATCTTATAGAGAAGGAACCTAGCATAGGCGGCCGAATGGCACAACTGGACAAAACCTTCCCTACAAACGATTGTTCGATATGTATTTTAGCGCCAAAAATGGCTGATTGTTACAGACATGATAATATTCAATTATATACATGCTCAGAGGTTCAAGATGTATCCGGTGAAGCTGGGAATATTAATGTGAAAGTTTTGAAAAAAACAAGATTAATTGATGAGAGTAAATGTACAGGGTGTAATGATTGCACAGAGGCTTGTCCTGTTGAACTGCCAAATGAGTTTAATATGGGTATTGGGAATAGAAAAGCAGTTTATCGAATGTTCACACAGGCTGTTCCAAACATTTTTAAGATCGATTATCGTGGAGAGCCACCGTGCCGTGCAACATGCCCTGCCGGTATCAATGGCCAGGGATATGTTGCGTTAATTCGAGATGGAAAATATAAAGAGGCATTAGAGCTGGTAGAACAAAAAACTTTGTTACCCGGTATTCTCGGTAGAATTTGCCATCATCCATGTGAAACCGAATGTAATCGGAAGGACCTTGATGAACCAGTGGCCATCTGTCAATTGAAACGATTTGTATCAGATTGGGCAAAGGAACATGGAGAAGAGGCGCCTACACCAATTGAAACAACAAAAACTGATAAGGTAGCAATAGTGGGTGCCGGTCCTGGTGGGCTAGCTTGTGGGATCAAACTAATGGAATTGGGTTACCCTGTTACTGTATTTGACAGCGCGTCAGAGGCAGGGGGGATGATAACAAGCTGTATACCAGAATATAGGGTCACTAAGGATTTAGCAAAATATGAGATCGATAGAATTATCGCCCGTGGTTTAGAGATCAAATATAATACAAGAATTGGTAAAGATATCTCATTACAAGATCTGCAAAATGAGTATAAATCAGTTTATATTTCTATAGGTTCCCAGAATCCGGCAAAATTGGCTGTGAAAGGTTCTGATCAGGATGGGGTCCTATTAGGCTTACCATTTTTGAGGGAAGCAAAAACGGGAAATAAACCAGAAGGTTTTGGATCCAATGTGGTGGTGATCGGCGGCGGAAATGTTGCTATCGATTGTGCTAAATCTGCAAAAAGATTGGGTGCGGAAAAAGTTAGTATAGTTTGTCTTGAAACCCGTGACTTGCTACACCGTGATCGAATGCCAGCTCATGATTGGGAGATCGAGGAGGCCGAGGAAGAGGGTGTGGAAATACATAGTTCATTAGGGCCACAAGAGATCGTTGGTGCCAGTGGAAAGGTTGCCGGGTTGAGCACTATCAAATGTTTAGCGGTATATGATGAGCACCGTAAGTTCGCACCAGAATTCTCATGTGATATGGGACCAACTATAGATGCAGATACAATTATAGTAGCTATTGGTCAGAGGACCGATCTAACTGGTTTTGAGGATTTGGACCTGACACCATGGAAAACAATTCAAATTAATAAAGACACATTGCAAACAAGTGTCCCTGGTATATTCGCAGGTGGTGACATAGTAAGAGGCCCAGCATCTGTAATTGAAGCAATAGCCGATGGGAATAACGCTGCAGAAACCATCGATAAACACCTTCGAGGAGAGAGTCTACCAGAGGAAACAGAGACTGAGGCGGCTGGAGAAAAAAAGACGCTCTCATTCGAGGAGTTACCCTTAAAATCCTTTGAAAAAGTGAAAAAGCCGCGGTTAAAACCACCTGAACTTTCGGTTGAAGAAAGATGTAAGAACTTTAATGAGGTAGTATCCAGGAGTTTTACGGAAGAGGAAGCAAAAGCCGAGGCTGAAAGGTGCTTAAATTGTGGCGGGTGCTCACAATGTCATGAATGCATTAAAGTTTGCAAACCCGAGGCTATCAATTACGATCTAAAAGATGAAATTGTCGAGCTCGATGTTGGCGCAATTATCGTGGCAACGGGTTTTGATGTCTGGGATCCATCAGCGGCACTGGAATATGGTTATCCGAAATACCCGAATGTGTATACCGCAATGGAATTTGAACGTTTAATAAACGCGGCAGGGCCAACTAGTGGTCATATCCTAAGACGCTCGGACGGTAAACGACCAAAGAATCTTGGGTTCATACAATGTGTAGGTTCGCGAAATCCTCAAATGGGTCATCCATATTGCTGCAGTGTGTGCTGTATGCATTCGACCAAGGAAGCGACATTAGCTCATGAGCATCATGATGATATAGAATCAACAATTTTTTATAAGGACTTGCGAACATTTGGAAAAGGATTCAATGAATATATGGAGCGTGCAAAACGCGATTATGCCGTAACGTTTATCAATTCTGATGGTACGGTCAAGGAGAATGCGGAAAATCATAACCCGATCATAGTGTATGATGTATTAGGTCGACCAGCCGAAAAGGAGTTCGATATGGTTATATTGGCAACAACATTGACTCCGCGTGCGGAAGCGAAAAAGTTAGCTGAAATATTGGGAATTGATATTAATGAATTCGGGTTTTATGAATCGGTTGATAAATTATTTTCAACAGTTGATACTAAAAAATCAGGGATATATCTTGCAGGTTATTGTCAGGAGCCAATGGATATACCTGAGGCTGTAGCACAGGCGAGCGGCGCGGCTGAAAGGGCATCTGAGATCGTTTTGGGTAAGGGGGTGAATATATGACCATGAGTGATGAAGAACAAACTCCAGTAACCCAGAAGAAACTGGAAACTAGTGTGCCCGTGCCAGTTGAAGGACTACAAACACCTATTGAGGCACCACCTATCAAGGGACCGCCTGTTGTGGCGCCACCTACCGAATCATTACCTATCAAGGGACCACCTGTTAAGGCACCACCTGTTGATGCACCACCTGTTGAGGCACCACCTGTTGAGGCACAACCTGTTGAGGCACAACCTGTTGAGGCACTACCTGTTGAGGCACCACCTGTCGAGGCACCACCTGTTGAGGCACCACTAGTTGAAGCACCACCTGTTGAAACACCACCTACCGAGGCACCACCTACCGAAGCACCACCTACCGAAGTACCGCCTTTTAAGGCATCATCCTTCGAGGCAGTACTTATCAAAAGACCACTTGTTGAAGCACCACCAGTTGAGGCACCACCTGTTGAGGCACCACCTGTTGAGGCACCACCTGTCGAGGCACCACCTGTCGAGGCACCACCTGTCGAGGCACCACCTGTCGAGGCACCACCAGTTGAGGCACCACCTGTCGAGGCACCACCAGTTGAGGCACCACCTGTCGAGGCACCACCTACCGAGACCCCACCTGTTGAGGCACTGCCTACCGAGACACCATCTGTTGAGACACCACCTGTTGAGGCACCACCTACCGAGACCCCACCTGTTGAGGCACCGCCTACCGAGACACCACCTGTTGAGACACCGCCTACCGAAGCACCAACCGTCGAAGCACCGCCGGAAAAACCTGAAGATAAAGATGAAGATAAGGAAGTCCGAATCGGAGCATTCGTATGCCATTGTGGTGTGAACATTGGTGGATTTCTAGATGTGCCTGCTGTGGTGGAATATGTTAAAACTTTACCAAATGTAGCCCACGCCGAACGCAACATGTTTACCTGCGCAGAAGATGGATTGAATTCAATTAAAAATGCGATCAAAGAACAAAATTTGAACCGAGTAATCGTTGCCTCTTGCACACCAAGAACCCATCAACCATTATTTCAATCAATTTGTGAAGAAATGGGTGTGAACAAATATCTATTTACATTTGTTAATATCAGGGAGCAGTGCTCTTGGGTACACATGAAAGAACCAGATAGGGCAACCGATAAAGCAAAAGAGCTGTTACGAATGGGTGTGGCCCGTGCGGCACTTTTAGAACCACAAGAGGAAATTCGTGTAGATGTAGAGCCCGTAGGAATGGTGATTGGCGGTGGGCCAAGCGGCTTGACCGCAGCACTGAGTATAGCAGATCATGGTTTCGAAACACACCTGGTAGAAAAAGAAGATAAGTTAGGCGGATATATGCATAAATTAAGCACATTGTATCAAACCGGAAAAAGTGCAATAGAAGCAGTGCAGCCAATTATCGAAAGAGTGCTGAATCACGATAAGATACATGTACATTTTAATTCACAAATAACAAATCTTGAGGGGTTTATAGGAAATTATAAAGCAATGATAACTGGCCCTGAAGGATCAAACGAGATCAAAGTCGGGACCATCGTTGTTGCCACCGGTTCGGAGGATTATATTCCTCATGGATTATATGGATACGATGAGTTCGAAAATGTTGTAACCCTAACCGAATATGAAAAGATGCAGAAAGAAGGTAAATTATCAGATATCAATAGTGCAGCGTTTATCCAATGTGTTGGTGCTCGTGGTCAGGATAAAGAATATTGTTCTCGAATTTGTTGTAATGTTGCAGTAAAAAACGCGATGAAATTAGCTGGTGCAGACCTTGAAGCCGTCAAAGCGAATCTATTAAAAAATGCGGCATCGGGTGTTCAAAAACCAACTGATACTGAAGCAAAAGTTGAAGAACCCACGGCAGCACCACTTACGGCCCCGGAAGTAGCAGTGCAAGAGCAAGCAGCCGGAGTAGTTGGAGGTGACACAGGCGGTCGTCGGCGTGAACGCCGTGAAAGGCGAGAGCGTCCTGCCAGAGAACGACACGAACGACCAGCTGGTGGTATGGCGGCCGGTGATGCGGTTGAGGCAGAGACTGGCGCCGCGGGTGCGGGGGGCAAGGATATAACAATATTCAATCGAACCATGACCACATACGGTGTTGAGCATGAGCTAATGTTCAATGCAGCTCGCGAGCATAGGGTCAAATTCACCAGATTTAAACTCGATAACCTGCCAAAGGTAACTCAGGAAGATAATAAATTATGCATTACTTATTTTCATGAAACATTGCAGACCGAACGTAAGATGTACCCCGATCTAATTATACTCTCAACACCCATGGTCCAGCACCCTGATGCTGACATCCTTGCAAAAGTTCTAAAGATACCTTTAGGGCAGGATAAATTTTTCTTGGAAGCTCATGTTAAACTACGCCCCGTGGATTTTGCTACCGATGGCATATTCCTTTGCGGTACGGCCCACGGTCCGGCAGACGTGACAGAAAGCGTTGGACAAGCAAGGGGTGCGGCGTCACGAGCACTGATCCCACTGGTAAATGGTTATGTGCAGGCAGAGGCCATTACTTCTATTGTCGATCCGGAAAAATGTACTGGATGCGGTACCTGTGTAAGTATTTGTCCTTACAGTGCAATTCAAAAGAATGAAGATGGTATAGCCGAAACCATCTTAGCAGCTTGCAAGGGTTGCGGTGCATGTGCATCGGTATGCCCAGAAAAAGCGATCACCATGCGGAATTTCACTGATGAACAATTACTTTCTGAAGCTTATGCGGGTCTTGCAGAAATGGGGGTGTGCTAAATGACAGAAGAAGAAATACAAGAGGAGAAATTCCCAGGTTTCGATCCCAAGATCATTGGATTCCTTTGTAATTGGTGTTCCTATGCAGGAGCGGATCTATGTGGAGTCAGCAGATATCAGTATCCTACGAACATTCGTAATATCAGGGTCATGTGCAGTACACGGATCGATCCTTATTTAATAATCTCGATTTTTAAAACAGGGGCAGATGGCATTTTCATAGGTGGTTGTCATATTGGTGACTGTCATTACATCTCTGGCAATTTTCATACCAAGAATAAGATCGCACTTACTAAAAAGTTATTAAAAGAAGCTGGTTTCGAACCAGATAGATTACACCTGGAATGGGTCTCTGCCTCTGAAGGTGAGAGATTCTCACAGGTGATCACAGACTTCACCGAGCGGATCAAAGCATTTGGTCCTAGTCCAGTGACCGGACCTAATCCTGATCAAAAATTACTCGCGAATTTGGAAACTGCAGAAGCAGCGGCACTTGAGTTTAGACTACGCGCTTTAGTTGGTAAGGAATATAAAATTATCAACGAGGGCAATGTCTATGGTGAAACAAAAACTGAGGAAGAGTGGGAAGAATTGATCGATGATGCAATAATAAATGAGTATGCCAGAACCAAGATAATAAAATTAACAGGTCTACAACCATACTCTGTTTTGGATCTTGCAAAAGAATTGGAAAAGCCAACCGATGTTGTTCTCCAACATGTTGTTTATCTCAGGCGTAAGAATATGATCGCATTGGATAGTGTTGAAGGAACCACACCTAAATATATTTCGTTAATGGAGGGGGGGAAATAATGACAGAAGAAGATCAAGGTCAAGAGTCTAAAGAGTCGGGGGTCGAGAGTCAGGAGTCGGAGACAGAAGCGACACCAGAAGCAACGGCACCGGAAACTACGGAAACCCCTGTAGAACCAGCACCGGAAGAACCAGCTCCAACACCAACACATGAGCCAACCGAAGAAACTGCTGAAAAAGTTCCAACGACATCGTATGTTGTCAGTTCGGATTCCGGCAAGATAGGTGCTGTACTCGTGGTGGGTGGCGGTATTTCCGGAATGCAATCCTCGCTTGATCTGGCGGATTCAGGGTTTAAAGTGTATTTATTGGATAAATTGCCAAGCATCGGCGGAGTAATGGCACAGCTCGATAAAACCTTCCCAACTAATGATTGCGCCATGTGTATTATGGCGCCAAAACTAGTTGGTACCGGTAGACATCATAATATTCAAATTATTTCTAACTCAGAGATCGAGAAGGTCGAGGGAGAAGCCGGTAATTTCACGGTTACTTTGGCAAAACATCCAAGAAGGATCCGAGAGGATAGATGTACAGGTTGTGGCATTTGTGCAACCAAGTGCCCTGTTGAGGCAATTGATGAATATAATGTTGGTTTGACCCAACGAGCAGGCATATTTGTCCAGTACCCACAGGCAGTGCCTCTTAAATTTATCATTGATAAAGATAAATGTATAGGATGCGGTATTTGCCAAGAGGAATGCAAGGCCGATGCCGTTATTTACGATCAGGATGAAGAAAAGATATTGTTGAATGTAGGCTCGATCATTCTTTCACCGGGTTTCGAAAAGTTCGATGCTGGTATTAAGCGAGAATATGGTTATGGTAGATTTAAGAATGTAGTAGGAAGTATGGAGTTCGAGCGTTTCCTGAGTGCAACAGGTCCATTCAGCGGAACGGTTCTACGTTTATCTGATGGTGAAGTTCCGCGGAGAGTAGCATTCATTCAATGTGTAGGTTCCCGAGATTCTCAAATAGGGAACGAATACTGCTCTTCAGTATGTTGCATGTATGCGATCAAAGAAGCGATCATTGCCCAGGAGCATACGGAGGGACTGAAATCACATATATTCTTCATGGATATACGTGCATTCGGTAAAGAATTTGATGATTATTATGTACGAGCACAAGAAGAGTTCGGCATAGGATTTACACGCTGCCGTGTGTCGGATGTGGATGAGGATCCCGATACTAAGAATCTAATGTTATCTTATGTTGAGAACGGTGATGTCAAACGGAGAGAGTTTGACATGGTAGTTCTTTCCACGGGTTTTGTACCGCCAAAAGGGGTCGAAGATCTAGCTGAAAAGTTGGGAATAGACCTGAACAAATATAATTTCTGTAAGACCAATACATTTACACCACTGGAAACTTCACGGCCAGGCATATATGTGAGCGGTGCCTTTTCCGGGCCAAAGGATATACCCGATACAGTTGCACAGGCATCTGGCGCTGCGGCAAAAGCTGCCTCGATGATCGCTTCGGAACGTGGTAAATTGGTCACTGTAAAAGAATATCCGCCTGAGCGTGATATTGCCGGTCAAGTACCTCGGATCGGAGTTTTTGTTTGTCATTGCGGAATAAACATTGGTGGGGTCGTAGATGTGCCAGGAGTGGTAGAATATGCACAATCCTTACCAAATGTCGAATATGCCGAACACAATTTATACACATGCTCTGAAGATACTCAGATGAATATTGCCAAAAAGATCGCGGAATTAAAATTAAATCGAGTTATTGTAGCATCTTGCACACCGCGTACTCATGAACCATTATTTAGGAGTACCACAAGAGAAGGCGAATTAAACCAGTACCTTTTCGAAATGGCAAACATCCGTGACCAGTGCTCATGGATACACATGCACGCACCGGAGGCCGCAACTGAAAAAGCAAAAGACCTGGTCAGAATGGCGGTTGCAAAATCACGAATCCTACAACCTCTGGAAACATCACTTTTGCCAATAACAAAGTCCGCGTTAGTGATCGGCGGAGGTATAAGTGGTATTAGCGCCGCGATCGATATAGCCGAACAAGGATTTGATGTGCATTTGATCGAAAAAGAAAAAGAATTGGGTGGAAATCTAAACAAGATCCATTTCTTGCCTGATGGCACGGACCCTAAGAAGATGTTACAAGATGCAATCGCAAAGCTGGAATCGCTTGATAATGTAAAGATATATACCCAGGCAAAGCTCACAAATGTCGAGGGTTTTGTTGGGAACTTTAAAACCGTTATCGACCATAATGGTGAAACCAAGGAGATAGAACACGGCGTTGCAATTGTTGCAACTGGAGCTAAGGAATATACTCCAAAAGAATATAACTATGGACAGGACCCACGCGTGATCACACAACTTGAGTTCGAAGAAAAGCTCGCGAAGGGTGAGGTTAATGCAAATACGATCGTGATGATCCAGTGTATAGGTTCGAGAAATGAGGAATTTCCAAATTGCAGTAGAGTGTGTTGTACAAATGCAATCAATAATGCTCTGGAGATCAAGAAGCAAAAGCCAGACACTGAAGTTTATATTATTAACAAGGATATCAGGACATTCGGGTTTAAAGAGGATTATTTCAGAGATGCCAATGAGAAAGGTGTGATCTTCATACGCTATGATGATGAGAATAAACCCAGATTAGATGATGATTTCAATGTACTGATAAATGATAATGTGCTTGGAAGCGATATTAATCTCAAACCGGACCTATTGGTTTTAAGTGCAGGAGTACGACCCAATGAGGATAACGAAGAACTTGCAAAATTATTTAAATTACCATTGAGCAAAGATAAATATTTCCTCGAGGCACATATGAAACTACGGCCAGTAGATTTTGCAGTGGATGGTGTATTTCTATGCGGTATGGCGCATTGGCCCAAATTCATTGATGAAAGCATCTCACAGGCAGCTGGAGCAGTTGCCAGAGCCATGACGATACTATCGAAAGATGAACTGGAGTCTGAAGGAATAAGTGCACATGCCAATGAAGATATTTGCAGTGGCTGCGGCATATGTGAACCGGTCTGCGAATATAAAGCAATAGAGATCATTGACCATCCAAGAATGAGAGATAAAAAGCTTGCAAAAGTGAATGCGGCCTTGTGTAAGGGCTGTGGTGCTTGTGTTGGCATCTGTCCTTCCGGTGCCATGGAGCAGAAAGGCTTTACAAATACTCAACTGTATAAAATGATCGATGCATTTATGGCAACAAGCTGAATGTTACGAATAATTAAAATTTGAAAAAAAGAGAATGGAGGTAAATATATGAAAATCGGAAAATACGATATGCCAGATGAGTTGTACTATCATAAAGGCCATTGTTGGGCCAAGATAGATGGAGACACCGCAGTGATCGGTTATAACCACTTCGGTGAAAGGTTAGCAGGACCTATTCAGAGTGTAGAACTTCTGGATGAAGAAGATATCATTTCCCAAGACGAACCGTTCGGTACCTTGAGCAGCGGTAAATGGGCAGGAAAGCTCGAGTCACCTGTGGCTGGCGAGATCGAAGAGATCAATGAAGACATTGTCAGTAATCCAAAAAAGATCAACGAGAACCCATATGATTCATGGTTAGTTAAGATCAAAATGGAAGACCCTGACGAGGTAAATTCTCTGATGAAGGGCGGAACTGATAAACTATCCGGCTGGCTAAAAGAGCAAATAACCCAGTTTGAAGTTAAAGGTTACAAGTGGGATTAAAACTTAAAACAAAGTTTGTTAACCTATAACCTACGAACAAGAAAAGAAATCGATGGTAGGTTGACTATATCGTATCTTGACCTTAACCACACGGCCAAATCAGGCAGTATCAGAACATCGAAGCTATGAAAAGATCATGAGGAAAATAGCACATTAGATTAGTCTATATTGTTATATCTATAACTAAATTTCAAATTCAAAGGAGAATTAATATGACCGAAGAATCTGAAGCTGAGGAGTCAGAGACTGAAGAGTCACAACCAAAAAAGCCAACGATTGATGAGTCGTCCGTAATCGATCTTAAAATATTGGTTATTGATCCAAATTTTAAATATGAGATAGCCAAAACAACGGGCGGCGAAAATATCTTAAGGTGTTATCAGTGTGGCACATGTTCAGGTATTTGTCCGGTTTATGCAATGGACGATAGCTTTGACCCTCAAAAGATCATTAAAAAGGCTTTACTTGGACTCAAAGATGACGTGCTTTCCAGTGAATTTATCTGGTTTTGCAGTACTTGTTATGCTTGTTATGAACATTGCCCACAAAATGTGAAGATCACTGATCTGATGTGTGCGATCCAGAATATAGCCTCGAGAGAGGGATATGCCCAACCAACTCTTGAAGACAAGATAAAACTTCTAAAAGAACATGCACGAACACTCCCAATAGATTCTTTTGACAATAAAAAACGTGCAAAATTCAATTTACCCTCCATTGAAGAAAAGGCACAAGACACTGCAAAAATAATAGAAAGATCAGGTATCGAGAAATTAGCGAAACCCGCGACATCGGAAAGTCAAGAGTCAGGAGTCGAGAGTCAGGAGTCTGAAGCCACAACCGAGCCTGCTGTACCTGAAAATGAAACAACGGAGGAAGTACAATGAAATATGGAGTTTTCTTAGGATGTACTCTTCCCTCGAGGGCATTGAATTATGAAGCATCTGCGAGATTGATCGCCGGTAAATTCGGAATCGAATTGGTCGATATTCCTGAATTGAACTGCTGCGGTTTACCACTAAAATCCAGCTATTTCGAATCATATCTTGCAATGGCAGCTTATAATCTGGCAATTGCGGAAGAAGAAGGGTTACCCTTATTAGTATTCTGTAATGGATGTTACGGCGCATTGTCCGAGGCAAATGAGCATCTCAAACATGATGAGAAAGATCGTGAAATGATCAATGGATGGTTGAAGGATACCGGAAAGTCATTCAAGAAAGGTGTAACAATAAAGCATTTCACAAAAATATTGTATGAAGATGTTGGAGTTGAAAAGGTCAAAGAGGCAATGGTGAAAGAATTCAAAGGGTTAAGGCTCGCACCACATTATGGGTGTCATTATATTAGACCTGGTGATGTGGGTGATAAAGGTGAAGACCCGAAAAGACCACAATCATTGGACAAATTAATTGAAGTAACAGGTGCAACTTCTATCAAATATGAAGATATGCTGCAATGCTGTGCCAGCCCACTACTGGGTGCGAGCGAAAAGATCGCGATCAGAATTGGTAAAGAAAAACTTGATCATATAAAGGCAGCCGGGGCGGATGCAATGGTGCTGCAATGCCCATTATGCGCACTTATGTATGACCAATACCAACTTAGTATCGAGGAGAGGTTGGGTGGAGATTACAAATTACCAGTATTATACCTATCACAACTTCTTGGACTTGGTATGGGCTTGGAGCCAAAAGAACTGGGTCTAAAAAAGAATAAGGTAAAGACTAATGAATTATTAGAAAAGCTCGAAACACTTTAGGTTTAATTATCATTATATTACATTAAAAAACAACATATAAAAAAAATATATAAAAAGGGTTGAACGCAAATGGAAAAAATTGGCGTATATGTATGTTCATGTGACGGTAAGATTGGGGATAATCTAGATATTAATGCGGTGGTCGAGCATGTAAAGAAATTGCCCCATGTTGCGAAAGTCGAGCATCATGTGCATCTATGCAACGAAGAAGGATTAAATCTGATTGCCGAAGATATCAAGAATGGAGAAGTCGATAAAATTGTGATCGCAGGGTGCACGCCCATTACTCATGAAAAATACATTGGTGATGCGATCGAAAAAGCCGGATTAAATAGATATCTATATGAACAAGCCAACATCAGAGAACACGCAGCATGGGTTCATAAGGATAAAAATATCGCTACCGAAAGTGCAAAATCCATCATCTCTATGGCCGTTGCCAAATCACACCAAGCTGAACCACTGACCGGAGTAGAGGTTGAATTGATTGCGCAAGCATTGGTGATCGGCGGAGGTGTTGCGGGTATGCAAGCCGCATTGGATATGGCGAATTCCGGGTATAAGACCTTTTTAATTGAACGCGAAGGCGAACTTGGCGGTCGTACTTGGAAACTGGAAGTTACATATCCAACATCAAATTGTGGGATCTGTTGTATGCATGATTGTAAGAATTGTAGACTAACACCGAAGATAGAGGAAGTGCTCTCCAACCCGAACATTGAGGTTCTATTAAATTCAGAGGTTTCCGATGTGAAAGGTCATATTGGCGATTTTAAGATCGCGATCAAGGATAAAAGTGATGGTGATAGTGTTAAGGAGATAAACGTTGGGACAATGATCATAGCTACCGGGTCAAAAACATTCGATCCTAACAGGATACCTGAATATGGCTATGAGAACGAAGATGTAGTAACGATGCTCGAGCTTGAATGCCTGGATGGATACCGCAGGCCTTCGGACGGAAAAGTACCGAAAGTAGTGAATTTCATCCTTTGTGTGGGTTCACGTTCGGAGAAAGGAGGAAACCCATGGTGTTCACTTGTTTGCTGTAATTATTCGATCGGCCAGGCAAAAGAGATCAAAGCATTATATCCCGACACCGAGGTATATATACATTACATGGACCTTCGAGCCGCGTATCGCGGGTTTGAAGAGTATTATTCCGAAGCACGAAACATGGGTGTTAATTTCCTCAGAGGCCGAGTAGCAAAAGTCGAGAAGATAGGTGATGATCTCCAGGTCAGAGCAAAAGATGCAGATGTGGGCTCACTGTTGAAGATAGATTCCGATCTGGTAGTTCTTGCAATAGGCCAAGAACCATCTGATGGAACTCGAGAACTGGCAGAGATGATCCATCAAAAGATCGGTGAGGACGGTTTTATCAAGGATTATAATTTACAATATAGAAGTATGGAAGAAGCCGGCATATTTGTGGCTGGTTGTGCCCAAGGGCCAAAGGGTATTAGATATTCTGTTGGCGATGCCAAGAGTGCTGCAGTAAATGCCTTGAAGTTGCTTGATATGGGAAAAATTCGGCTTTCACCGATCAAATCACAGGTCAACGAGACTATTTGCAGCGGCTGTGGTACATGCGAGTCAGTATGTCCATATGATGCGATCGAAATGATTTTGGATCCAAAAAATACCGATAAAAAGATCGCCAAAGTTAATGAAGCGATTTGTAATGCTTGTGGAACTTGTGCGGCTGCCTGTCCATCAGGTGCGATCGATCAAAAAGGTTTCAATAATAAACAGTTGAATAATATGATCAATGCATTTCTAGTGACTTTAGAAGCCTGAGGTAAATTACAAGTAAAAGGAAAAGTGATTAAAATGGTGAAAGAATTCAGACCAAAGATCATTGGATTTTTCTGCAACTGGTGTGCATATCCCTGTGTTGATAATGCAGGTGCAAGCAAGCTTGAGATGGTTGCAGATGTTGCACCGATCAGGGTAATGTGCTCTGGCAGAATTGACCCAGTTCTAATAGGTACTGCATTCCTTCGTGGTGCGGATGGTGTGCTGGTTACGGGCTGTCATCCAGGTGACTGCCATTATGAAGATCGTAATTTCTACGGTCGTAGGAGATTTTTACTGGCCAAGCAGGTCATAGAAGCACTAGGCTTGGAATCCGACAGGCTTAAACTTGCATGGATATCTGCATCTGAAGGTCGTAGGTTTGCAGATGTTATTAATGAATTTACCGATAAAATCCAACAGTTGGGGCCAAACCCAATTAAAAACAATGCATAATTTAACTATGATATGTGGAGGAAATAGAAATGGAGGCAAATGAGAATACCCCAGATCCGCAGGTGACGAATATAGAGACGAGTCAGGAGTCAAAAGAGTTGGGGGTCGAGAGTCAGGAATCTAAAGAGTCGGGAGTCGAGAGTCAGGAGTCGGAGATAGAGGCGACACCAGAAACACCGGCACCGGAAACTACAGAAACCCCTGAAGAACCCGCACCGGAAGAAGCACCTGAAGAGACAGAGGAACGAACCGAACCTGTAGAAGTAGAGATGCCGATGAGAGCCGCAGTGCTGGATGCGAAATCCGGAGTAGAAAATGCAATTATCAATTTTCTAAAAGATGGTTTAACCAATACAATTTTTGATGCAGTACTGGTACCCTATAAAGTACCAACCGGCGAGTCGTTTGTATACATGTTAATTCATAACCCCGACCTTCTGGACCAATCATCACCCATTGCACCGATCATGCCTACCCAAGGTGGTCAGGCATTGGCATCTATTACACGCCAAGAAACCGGCGGTCTGAAGATCGCGGCTGTTATACGCCCATGCGAAACACGAGCGGCAATTGAATTATCAAAATTGTCTCAATGTGATCTGGAAAATATCACACTAATCAGTTATGACTGCCCGGGTGTTTTACCAACTGCAGAATTCATTGAAGACCCTAATAAAGCCATCGAGATGTTCAATGAAGGTTTGAATAATTGGAATGATATGGCAATGCGACCAGTGTGCCTGTTAGATTCTAACTCAAACTCCATCTTTGGCGACCTGCATTTTGGTAGATTAGGTGTAGATGGGGGAACCATGTTGGTCATTCAAAAGACTCAAAAAGGTAAAGCTGTCCTGGACGCACTCGGTCTGAATGCGGAACCATCAGCAGCAATAGATACTTGGAAGGCAAAGACCAATGAAATGGCCGAAACCAAGCGCAGCAAGCGTAAAGATGCGTTTGGGACCTTGAGATCGGAAAAAATGGGTTTAGCTAATTTACAAGATACATTTAGCACTTGTATAAATTGTCATAACTGTATGAGGGTTTGCCCGGTGGATTATTGTCAACAGTGTTATTTTGAATGTGACGATCTCAAATTCTTAGCTGAAGATTATTTCCAGAGAGCCAATGCCGCGGGGAGCCTTAATTTCCCACCTGACGTTTTATTATATCATATGGGTCGTATGATACACATGACCATGTCCTGTGTATCGTGTGGCACGTGCGAGGATGCATGTCCAGTGAAGATCCCGGTTGCACAAATATACAGCAGTGTTGCCGACGAGGTCCAGGGAATCTTTGACTATCTCTCCGGAAGAGATCCCGATGAACCACGACCACTGCTCACTTATTCACTGAATGAATTTTCAGAAATAGGAGAATAGAAATGACCAAAGTAATAAATATTAACAAAAGTACCGAAGAAGGTGTTCAGGATCTACTCAAACACTTGTTAGAAAGTGGCAAGGTCAAAGCAATATTTACCCTGAAAGCGCTGCCTGAGAATAAAAACGGTGAAGCCGTATCATATTCTCTTTTCACGAGCGTGGATGCGGTGGCCCAATCTGCACCACTATTCCCCCTCATGTCAAGAAACGCAGCTGGATTACTTTCATTATTAACTCAAAAAAGCGAGGCGCCCGTACCAACGGCGGTATTGGCACGACCATGCGAATTACGCGCTTTCGTGGAACTTGTCAAGCGCATTAAGGGCAACATGGATAACCTGTTCTTAATAAGCTCCACTTGCGGCGGCGTATATCCGACCAAAATGGCGGTTGGAGGCGGGGTAAAGAACGACCTTCCAAATTATTGGTCGGCAGTAAACTCCGGCGAGATACCGGCCAATATCAGACCGATCTGTAAAGGTTGTGAAGAATTCGTGCCATTTACAGCAGATATGACCATTCTTGTTGTTGGTAGTAATGATGCCAGTAAAGAATGTTCAATATTTTTAAACACCCCAAAAGCCGAGGAATTTGCCCAGGGTTTGGATGGTAATGTAACTGACCAAGAACTACCGGCAGACAAGATACAACAAATGCGAGAAGCACGCGGTGCCGAGAAGAAAAAATTATACGAAGAGGCAGGTATCGGATCTCTTGGTTTGAAGGGTCTAACCGAGATATTTAGTAAATGTATCAACTGTCGTGGTTGTAGAACCGCATGTCCTATCTGCTATTGTGATCTATGTACGATCGATTCTCAAAATTTCGCGTATCAATTAACAGAATCGGAAATAACACAAAAGGGCGGAATGCGTGTGCCCACGGGAACTGTTTATTATCACATGACAAGATTGGCCCATGTTACGATCTCATGTGTGGGCTGTGGCTCGTGTGAAGATGCGTGCCCGGTCGATATTCCTCTTGCTCCAATATTCAAGAAAGTGGGAGAATCTGTCCAGGCAATCTTCGATTATGTGCCCGGAAAAGATCCGGATGAAGAAATACCATTAAAGACCTTTGAGCTCGATGAGCTGACGGAGGTTGAAGATTAAAAATTAAAGATTAAAGATAAAAAGGTGTTAAACATGGCTGAGGAAAAAGAATTTCAACCAAAAATACTTGCATTCCTTTGCAACTGGTGTACGTATGCCGGCGCTGACCTGGCCGGTGTAAGCCGACTGCAGATGCCGCCCACGGTTCGTAATATCCGTGTCATGTGCTCGGGAAGGGTAAACCCACTCTTTATCATCAAAGCATGGCTGGCCGGGGCGGACGGTGTAATGATCGGTGGTTGTCATCCAGGTGATTGCCACTATGCAACAGGCAACTACAAAGCACGGCGAAGGTTTGCAATGACCCAAAAGCTCTATGAAACTCTGGGTCTGGAAAAGGATCGCATCAGATTATCATGGATCAGCGCTTCGGAAGGGCCACGATATCAACAGGTAATAACTGAGTTTACCGAGAAAGTGAAAGAACTTGGGCCGAACACCGCTAAGACCGAGATGTTTTTATAGAGAGAATTTCCCTAAGGATCTTCGCCCTGTTTTTTCTATCACCGAGTTTGACGTTATTCGTCTTCAGCTTGTGTTTTGAATTTTTCAATGAGTCTTCCAGATCGGTTAGATCAAGTAAGGCTGCGGCTTTGCAGAAAAAACTTCTAGATACTTCAAGATCTTTTTTCTTTACACAACAGGTTATAAAAGAACATGATGGGTGTTTGTTAAAGAAATCAGGACCACAGCATCCAGGACATCTCGAAGTGCCCACGGTATAGTATCTTGGACATAAGCCACAATCAAGTCCACATACACCTATTGTCGAGTATTTCCTCGTTGGGTATTTTTTCAAATCTGAGTTTGTTTGCTTCATTGTTTTGCCTTCTTTAATGCGGGCAATTTCATATAACGGCTCGCGGGTATGCGAAGTGTGAAGCAGAGCCGAGCATTTGGGCGGAAGGTGAACCGAGCCCCGAACCGCATACCCGCCTGTTAGGCGACCCGAACGGAGCGACAGCGACCGAAGAGTGCCAGAGACTAGAGACCACCTTTTAATGATATCTCACGATACATGTTGATGCGCTTATCCTCTCCAATCCTTCTACGTTATCAAAATCTTTATCTTCACTTACTATGGCAGACAAGCCAGATTCTTTCATCGAAGAAAAATGGATGGCATCCCGTGGATCAAGTTGTGTTAATTCATAGATCTCCACCATTCTGATAATAACCGATTTATCAAGTCCGATCCATTTTATGGGCATTGAGAGCATGGCTTTTGTAATCTTGATAGCATCATCTTTTCCAACTTTCTTTTTCAAGATCCACATCACTTCATCTATGACAAGGAATGATGCTGCACAGGTGATCTTTTGCTCGTTTATGAGCCTGATAATTTCCCTACAATTTTGACCCGATTTCCCATGATCTATTGCGGCAAAAATAAAAATGTTGGAATCAATATACAAAACTAGTCACCCTCCCCCTCATATCTAGCCTCTAACTCCCTTTTAATTTCTTTCATCGAAATTTTACCCAAGCTTCTTTCGCACACCTCTAAAAATACATCGAGCACATTTTGTTTTTTCGAGAGAATTATCTTTTTATCCTCGACGTCAATTACTAACTCATCACCTACATTAATTGCTAGAAGCTCTCTAATTGTTTTGGGAATAACAACCTGGCCTTTTGCCAACACGTTTTTAGATAGCATGTAAACCACTAAGTTACCCTATGGTTAAACTGCTTAATTAAACCTTCGAGGCTCTCAATGGGCAAACGATCTCTGGCATTATGTATAACAGATCAGGTGTATGTGAAGTTGGCGAATGTAATGAGCCAATTTGGGTGGAGCGACCATAGGGAGCGTAACCGTATACACCATGTTATACGCTGTTATTCCTACTCCTCAACTTAAGGAGGGCAAAATATCCAGCTATTATTAAATTTTTTAGTAAGGTTTCTTATGCTACCTTTCCGTCCATGAAGGCATAGGATATATTGGCTCATTTGTAGCCAACTCCAACGGATAAACGATCTCGTTCTGGGGAATACTTTCAACCGGTTGCCACTGGATAGTGAGCATTGCGTAGTCAGACAATCCATTTTGTTTGAAATTTAATTGGCCAATCACTGTCCTATAAGTGTTATTATGGATGTAATCGCAAATGACAGTGTTGTCTGTAGATTTTGTCGCTCTAACAGATTGTTCCAGGACCTGACAGATCGAATAGCCCCCTGCAGCGTGATAGTCCGGCCATCTGTTATACTTTACTTTATATCTCTCTGACCAATCTTTTGAAGCAGGTAATTCCCTGTGGAAATGTGCTCCAGTCCAGATGTATAATGAATCATCATCAAGGGTTTCTCCGAATTCTTCGTCCGCAGGTCCAATGGTGGTAAAGATTGCCTCAGGAGTGTAGTTGACTTTCTTACAAGTCTGCACCATCTGTATAGAGTCATCAAAGTATGTGCCCCCTATTAGCACATCAGCACCTAGATTTTTAATCTCCGTAATTTGAGAAGTTAAATTGGGGGTTCCAGCAGGATAAGTCTCATTGTATATGACGTTATAACCGCGTTCTTCTGCCAGTTCCATTGTCCCCTCTATGAATGATCTAGCGAAGAGAGAGTCATCGCCAAGAAAGGCAATGGTATCTGGTTTTTTATCCACCGCCAGTGAATCAAGGTAGTCGAAAAATCCAAAGGCGTATTCCCCTGCAACCCCCGGCAACCCTAAGAATATGTATTTGTACCCGCGTGTAAATAGCTTTTCTGACGTACCTCCCGCCTCTAAATAAACGTACTTGTGTTTTTCTGCAACCGAAGACGTTGTATTAACTATAGAACTTGAATATGCACCTAAGACAAAATCTACTTTATCCTCAGTGATAAGCTTCTCGTAGAGGTCTTCTGCTATTGTTGGGTTGCTTTCATCATCGTAGAGTATAAGTTCTATAGGTCTTCCAAGTAATCCTCCTTTCTTGTTGACATCTTCAACCCACATCTTATAAGCTTCTTCATACAGTTTACCAGTTTCCATGTATTTTCCGGTGAGGCTTACAGTGGCACCAATGAGAATTGGTTCTGTCTCGTCATCAGAGGATAAGTAAAAAAGTAAGCAGGTAGCCACTGCAGCTATTACGATAATTATTATAACCACGGTTGCAAAGATACCATATTTCAGATTATTTCTTTTTGCGTTTTCTTCGGCCATATTTAGTCACCTTTTATCAATAGTAATGATTTGATATATATATATTTTTTAAGCGTTCCGAAGCCGATTGCGCATAACTCGTTTGTATCCGACGTGATTCCTTCTTGATCCCTGCTTTTTTACGTGCCTGTTCGAAGGCTCTCTGGACCGTTCTGGTAGTTATGTGTGAGTTTGCTTTTCTGGAAGGAAAAAGCCATTCTTCTAAATGAAACTGTAATTCTACCTTCGGGAGACATTCCAATTCTTAATATGGATGAAAATGAGGCATATCTTCAATTGCTTCAAAGCATTCCTCTAATGGAATTTCATAAAATATTACCCACCATTTCCCAGTGTGGCGAAAGTAAGCTAAATTATATTTGTTTTCTTTACAAATTCGATAAATTTATCGCATTTCTTTTTAATTCCTTCTTTTGCAAATTTATCTACTTTTTGTTTTGGTGGATTATAATACCAACCCCTGGCTTTTTTTGGTATAATTATTCCCTCATTGAATAATTATTAAATCCCATGAAAGCGGGATATTTAATATGTAAATCCAATACAAAGACTAGATACGCGCCATTTATATAGCCGAGTGAATCGAGGATGATGAGTAGAGCAACGAAGAGTCATAGGCCAAAAGATCAAATTATTAGATATTCCATTCGCCATACACTTTCTGAAATAGATTCGAACGAAAGGAATCTTGATATATTGGCAGAAATTGCAAAAGAGCGTAAAATTACTAAAAAGTATGTCCGAAAGGCTCTAAAGAAAGCTCACATCGAAGTATATCAGGAAGTGTATGGAGATGATTAGAGCATTTTTTGATACTAGTGTAATATTAAATAGAATTTTAAACCTCTCAAAAGAAGCGGAAAAGGTGTTTTCTGATCCAGATATTAATAAATATACTAATGAATATGTATTGAAAGAGTTGTATCATGTACTTAAAAAACAATTTAAATTTTCTGAGATTCAGATAAGTTATGCGCTGGAATATGTTAGAAATGAACGCACTATTTTGCCTACCCTAAAAAAAGATGATTTTACTATAGTTGAAAATCGTGATAAAGCAGATAAACCAATCGTCTGTTCAGCTTATAAACATGACCTTATTTTCTATATTGATGATGAAAAAACCTATCAAGATGCTAAAAAGTATGTTCAAGTAGTAAGGATCACTAAAGACAAATGAAATTTCTAATCCTTCATTCTACTCGAAAAACCAATGCTTTTGGCCTATAATTGAACATAACCGCCTATTATGTTCTCCGACCAAAGGGAGGATTAGAGGCGATAGCGACAAAGAATTTTTACATCGCCACCCCATTTAAATGCCCTCATTATAATAGAGACGCAGGAATGGAAAAGATAACTGAATTTAGGTATTCTTGTTTTTCAATTGTTTCATAATTTCACTTCATCCTGAATATTCGTAAATATAGTTTATTTGGCAATAAATTAACGACTTTCATAAGTATTACCCAGAATAATGGAAACTTGATCTTTGTAGAACCTTTTAACACTTCTCTGACAATATATTTTGCCGCTTTTTTTGGTTTCCAAGTGCAAGGCAAAGGCTTATCTGTTTTTAACATAGCGGTATCTACTGGTCCAGGATATATTAAAAGAAATCTGATATTGTCTTTATAATACACCGCATCTAATGATTCAAAGCAATGATTTAAAGCGGATTTACTGGCACCATACGCTGCAGCACCTGGCATGCCTCTTAAAGATTGGATAGATGATGTGGCAACAAAAATTCCTCCCTCTTTTTCTTTCAATAGAGCAAGCCACTGATTAACCCAACTTATAGTCCCAAAGTAATTTACATCAAAGATCCTTTTATGGAGTTCCCAGTCGAGACCTTTATCATTTTCTTCATCTCCATCACCAGCATTGAGGAAGAATAATGTTGGATATAGATCTTTATTTTTTATCTCTGTAGATACTTTTTTTACTTGATCAAATTTACTCACATCACAAACCATAGGAATAAGACGCTCTTTTCCCAAAACTTCACCTAGTTCGTCAAGTTTATTCTTACGACGTGCAATGGCAATTACTTGCCAACCTCTATGAACCATTTCATGAGCAATATATTTTCCAATTCCGGAAGAGGCTCCTGTTATGAGACAGATCTTATTTGTTTCTACCATGGTATCATTCTCTTTTTACAATTATAAAATTGTATTTGTTTTTTATAATATTTGCTCTAATTATTCCAACTTTTTCAATTTGCATTATATAACTTTGGAAAAGTCGAAGAGTTTTCCAATGTAGAATAATTTTTCTCAGGAAAATTGTTCAAATTTATATTTTACAATTCCCAAAACAAAAATCCTGCTGACTTATCCCAAACCTCATTAGTTATCAGTTGCCAGTTGTTAGGGGTTAGAATTCTGATAATAACTTTTAATGATTCTAAGAATTCTAAGCCTAAACAATTTACCAGAATAAATTGTTCTGAGCTAAAAATTCCTGATGGAATTCTTACCCTCCAGGCAAAAATAAGAGATAATCTTTATCTAACTTTATTTTTGTTGAGTTTCTAGTGTGATTATATTAAACAGGCAACTGGCAACTAGTGCTGTGACCAAGTAATCTTTAGACATAATATTTAGATAATTTCTCATCTGCCTTCCGCTTAGTAAATTTCCAATCAATCTTTTTTTTCTGTTTGTTTCGTTTTCTTTCCCAAGCCATGAC
>JAEHCK010000144.1 GCA_020696345.1 Thermoplasmata archaeon
CCCGAGCCTATCTCAGTGATAATAAATCCGAGCCTATATCAGCTAAAATATATCAGAGCCCGATCTATCAGTAATAACAAATCCGATCCCGTTCCCGAAAGGTGATCTCATTATACTCAGACTCGGGCTCGGGCTCCACTTCGTTAGGCTCTGTTTAAGTTCCGCTTATCAGGCTCTGCTTATATTTCGATGGTTTAGGCTCGGTAGATATTAACCCCGAGCCTATTTCAGCTGAAATATATTAGAGCCCGAGCCTATCCCAGTGATAATAAATCCGAGCCTATATCAGCTAAAATATATCAGAGCCCGATCTATCAGTAATAACAAATTAAATTCCGCACCCGAAAGGATAAATCATTATATTCGGGGTCAGGATTCGATCTGTTTTTGGCGTTGTTCACGCGCTTCTTTGGCACTGACGATAAAGGAATAGATCGCTGGTAATAAAAATAATGCACCAAGTACACTGTATGTTAACAGTATCATAACAAGTAAAATGAATTCCTGGATCGCTGGAATTTCTATCAGGAACACGGCAGCGAGCCCACCGATCATAGTAACGGTTGCTTCAACGAATGCCATTCCGGAGGTTGACACGCCATGCCTGATACCATCGATCGTTAACCCGCTTTCACGGATACGTTCGGTCATGTGTATACCAAAATCGATGCCAATGCCCACGATGATCGAGCCGATGACCGCGGAGAACAGATTAAGTTCACCTGTAAAGAGCGGGTCTTTTGGGTTAAGAATGCCTCCCAAACCACCTATCCCGATCAACGTTATCGGTTGAAGAATGACCACAAAACACACCGGTATCAATGTGATGGCAGAAAATTTAAATGATTTAAAAATTAGTGCCAGTACGATCAAGACCAAAATAAGGGCGATAATTGTACTCTGGAGACTATTTATTATCAACATATCATTAACAGCTACGAGTATGGCGCCGAACCCAGTCAGATGGGATACGTCGATGCCGCTGAAAGCCTTCTTTTCTGTGATCTCATCTACTTGGGTAACCGCTTTTTTTGTATTAACTACATCCATGGTCGGCATATCGATGTACAACAGTGTTTTGGAATAATCGGAGTTAACGAACATGCCGCGTATCTCGGTGCTCAAGGTGCCGTAGAAGACTTCAATGAGTACTTCTTTAGCACCTGGAGTCATAAAGAGATTTGAACTCTGGATCAGTTTCCAAAATGAGGTGTTGTAATCCATAGGTATAACACCTTCTATCAACCCGATCGCTCGTTGCAGCTCGGGATTCTCGGGTTCGGGAAGTTTGATCATCTTCATGAAGTCTACGATAGATATCACGTTTGTATTCTTAACATGATTCACTTCATCTCCCAGCCGCTCGATCAAATACAATACATTCGGATCCTTCATACTTCCTACAACATTATCTGGTGAAGGCGCCAGACCCTCTATCATGATCATCCCCAGCTGACCGCCGCCGAACTTGTCCGAATATTCCCTCATCTTTACAATAACAGGCTCATCCTGAGGCGCCATTTTGATAAAGTCCATATTTGCCTGTACTGCCGGGATCAAAAGAACCGATATCAATATAAAGACCACGGCGGCCCCAATGATCTTTTTACGGTGTTTTACAGGAAAATTACCGATCTTTTCTTTAATTTTGATCTCACCCCTTTTATGATAATCAAGGATCATTACCAGGCTGGGCACCGTCAGCATGGTGACCGCATAACATATCATGATACCCATGCTCAGACCAAATCCAAGAACCTGTAATGGTATCATGGCTACGGTCATTAGCGATGCAAACCCAATGGCAGTTGTAAGTGCCGATAGAAATATTGCTTTACCTGTTGTCTTTACCGCCACACGAATGCGCTCTTCGCGGTCTTCAATATCTCTCTCATCTGAATACCTGTTTGCAATATACAGACCATAGGCTACGCCTAAGGCGATCAAGATCGGTGCGATAAGCACCACCTGCGGCGAGAGAGTCATTTCCAGCCCGCCAAGTATACCGAAAGTTATGGCCAGCGAACACAGAACCGGTAACCCCGCGATCAATACGATCTTCCAGGTGCGGTGGAAAAATATCAAGATCCCCGCAACCAGCAGAATTGCTGCCGGTAGTGTTTTCATGAACTCTTGGTATGTCCTTTTGGTGATGGCCTGGGTCATGGGTATGGGGCCGGTAAGGGTCATCTTACAATGTTTGAATCCCTTGGTCTCCTTAACCATATCTTGAACCAGTTGTTCCTGGTCGATATCCTTGGAAATTCCTATTAATATGATGCCCGTATCATAGATACCATCATCATTAGAATCAAGAATTACTTTGTCCCTGGATTCTGGCGGTATCTGTTCGAATAATGTTGTGATCGTATCTTGATCATCCGGTATGGAATAACCGCCTTGTAGAATTCCAAGATCGGGTATCGAATCCGGATCCATTATTTTCCCTAATTGGTCCTCCATGGCATTTTTGAAGCGCGGCGGTGTGCTGTTTATCTCTTTAATTATAATAGAAAAACTCAACTGGAAAATTATTCCATCTCTTTCTCTATCGTTTTCTTTGTAGGGGTTGAATTTTTCTTCGAATATTGACATCTCTTTCAGTACCGAGATATTTGTGATGTTCGCTTTCTGGCTCCAATCCGGGTCATTGAAAGCTTTGGCATTATCGGTTTCCACAAAAACCACTATAATATCTGTCGACCAATCCTCTTTGATATCATCCAGGATCTTCTTCGTCTCATGGTCTTGTGGTAAATATATCTCAAATTCTCCGTGAATGTTTTCTTGAATTTTCGTTTTCAATTGGTTGTTTTCCTCATCCCATTCGGGTGTGAAACCGACTATTCCCCAGAATGTCATGGATACTGTCACTAGCAAAACCATCGTAATTATTAATGCTGGCCGCCGAATAATGAAATTGATCATAACATCAAAGATATCTCTGGTAAATATCTTACTCGAATACCTATCACCAAATCTATCAAAATCTCCAATTTTTTTCTTGGTTGTCCAAGCCATCTTTTTTGCGCCATGTTTGAGTTTTGGTCTATATTCTTCTATTTTCTCTTTTGATTTTTCGGCGGTGCCTGTTGCCCGGGATAATATACCATCAAGATAGAAATCGAACCCGCGTTTCGATTCATTGATCTTATCATGAACCGATTCCTTGCGCGCTTTGGTTTTTGTATCCGAGACCGCCTGTACTTCCACAGGTTTATCGTCATCACCCCAGTCATCCAGGTCACGATCTGTATATGTATCTTCTTCTTCTTCTTCTTCTTCACCTGTATCAGTATAAGTATCAGTATCTTCACTAGCTTCCGTATCATTATTTGCCTGGTCCATATCCGGATTAGTCAACAACCGCACCTTCTTTATGATGATTGGAGGTAATTCAAAACTGGATTATAACATTTCATAATTGCCCGCTATTCTATATAAGAATTATGGGTGCACGATCTGGCATATACAAATATGTATATTTATTATTAAGGGAAAGGGCATTATATATTTTAAATAACTGCACTTTTGCGTTTTAATTGGATAGAATAATAATTTTAATTCAACGAGATGGTCTGGTGGTCGACTGGTCAGTTAGTCGGCTAGTCAGTTAGTCAACCAGTCAGCTGGTCGACTAGTTAATTGGCAGACCGATTGACCGATAGATCAGTAGACGAGCAGACCGGTAGATTATGGGTTGTGGATGCGAATTGAAAAATGAAAATTGAAAAATATAAATTTGAAATTTAGGATTTAGTATTTGTTTAGGGGGTTGGAATTCCATATTAATTATTACTTAATAAAAGGAATTCCAAGCTTCAAGAAAAATTGTGCAAACTCAATAATAAATCCTATTTTTGTGTGAAATTAGAACTTCGGATTTAGAATTTTCTTTCATTAATTTCTCTTTTTAAAGATCTAATTGACAGGTAGTGTTGAGATTACAATGGACATTATAAAAAAACCCAGTAGGGCAGTTACGCCCTCAAAAAAACCGCCCTACCGGCGCATCAATTGGTAAAAAAGAGGTGATGCACTTTTAATAATATATTAATGTTATTTAAACCTTTAGAGTACTTATCCTACTGAAAAAATTCATGTTTGAGTGATACTGATAATCAATAATGGTCTAATACAAGTAATGGTACTTTCTCGGTGAATATCCGGAATTGTATAAGGTCTGGAATTGAGTTTTATACGAACCATAATCTGGCCCAGGTTGATCGGATGGTTCCAATTGATCATTAACTTTCGACCAACTGCATATAGTGCTGTCCCAAGCAGTATGGTCATAATTTTCATAAACAGGCTTAAACAATGGCAATGACTCGGTCATATTATTCGCAATTACCGATTTTACATTCTTTTTATTGAGAGACACGGCAACAGATCCCACCAAGATTATGATGGTCATAGCCGATAACCCAATAACCAACACATCATCTTTGTAATTATCTACGGTTTTGTCATCATCATTCGCTGGTTGGTTTTTTAAGTCATCATCACCGATCGTTCCGGTTATTTCGCGATCATCGTTGGTGGATGTTGATGCTCCAACGCCGTGCAATGCAATAAAGGCTAAAACGATAAATGCACTCATTAACACAATGCTTATTGACAATATTTTTTTTGTCGTCATTCAATTACCACCAAATGTTTCAATTATTTATTTTCTATAGAATCCATCGACTTTAGTATTTAAATGGTTTTTTTCTTACCAAGTTAACGATAATCTTAATAAGAGATAGATTGCAGAAAAAAAATGCATATTACAATAAGCTTCATAAAAAAATGTTTCGTAAAACGATTAATAAATAACGCATTTTTTTATTATAGCCAAAAATTCTATATCCATTAAATCGTATAGAGGATGTACGATCTATAATGTATCCCGATCTCAATGGCCGAGGTAGTGTAGTCTGGTAGCATCAGGGACTGTGGATCCCTCAGCTCGGGTTCAAATCCCGGCCTCGGCCCCATTCTTTGTTTTTTTGTCGATTTTATCACAAATCTATATTGATCAGGAGATTGTAAATTATAAAATGGAAATTTTAAAAATTTTGATTTCATTTTGCAGTTTTGGAAAAGCCAAGGGATTTTCCAATGCCGAACAATTTTCAGAAGAAAATTGTTCTGGTTTCCAATTTGCACTTTGACTTTTCCAATTCCCTCAGCAAAATAACAATTTATCTCCATCCACATTTCATCTGGCTTTTTAGACTTTCTCTTTTATTAATTTGAAAGTAAAGACGATATTACCCTCAAGCCCAACCGTTTGAATTTTGATAGTATTTGATCTCTTAAGTAATATCTCATAATCCAAGTCCATTTTCCCTATACCTTCGATATGTAATTGTTTTTGAAAATACGAGATCTTTCCTGAGGTTGTATTCTTTGAACCTATGAATGTAAAATTATCACAGGTTATTTCAAATTTATATTCTCTGTCCTCGGTAATATTAAAAAGAGTAACTTTGTTCCTATAAATATCGATTCCTTTCACAGATCGGTTCTGGTCTGCAAATGTGATATTAAAATCAAGTTCATCATCCGATAAAGTATTGACCTCTACGATTCCCAGTTCAATATGGTATTCATATTCTTCTTTTGTCAGGATCGATGCGCTGAATAACAAATTAATAAGCAGCCAGATAATAATTAATACACTTATAACTAAAGTAAGCCTGCCAGAACCGGTTTTGCCCTGGTCAAAATAACTCTTTGATAATCGTAATGCTAGTATGAATATGATAAAGATTATGGATAAACAATATCCAACTTCCGTGAGGCTGATCAATTTGAAATCACCATATCCTGCTTTGCTCAAGTGCAGTTAATAA
Organism: Thermoplasmata archaeon; assembly: GCA_020696345.1. GTDB lineage: Archaea > Thermoplasmatota > Penumbrarchaeia > JAEHCK01 > JAEHCK01 > JAEHCK01. The sequence continues at coordinate 5,844 of JAEHCK010000144.1, forward strand.
TACATCCTAAGAAAAGGTTTGGGTGTATCATACTTATAATAAATATAAATTTTTACTTAACTTTTACGTTTTGATTGGATTGTCGGCTAGTCAGTTGGTCGGCTAGTCGGTTAGTCGGCTGGTCAACTAGTCGGTTGGTCAGCTGGTCTGTTAGTCTACCGGTCTGTTAGTCTGCTGGTCTGTCGGCCATACTAGCTGTCAGTAATCAGTTGCCAGGGGTTAGTTTAATATTATCACACTAGAAACTAGCAACTAACATCTAGCAACTGTTCCTGACCCCTGAATTGTAACCCCTTACCCCTGAATCTACTATTCAACCAACTAGCTTACTCTATTCTATTTATTTGATAAATGAGCTTAAATTCTTCATTGTGTTACACACCTCATCAAATGCAGCATTGGTTTTGAATGCATTTGGGCCAAAATGTGTATGTGTGGTCTGATAACCCTGGTCGGTTAACACTTTCATAATGTTTGTGAGTTTGGGTGTGGAAACTTTCAACTCGGATGCCAGTTTGTTTGCCTCGTAAAACCCGAACGGTGAGGCCGCTTCTTCCTGCCATAGGGACAGCATTTTTGTCAGTTGTTTTTCTGTTCCAAACGTATGTTCATCTTTTAACGTATTCAAGCTTTCAACGAACGAGCCGTCGTAAAGCGCGCCTATCCAGAGAGGCCCACCAACATTATATGCAGTAGGTCGGTCGTTTGTATCTACATTCCCGGTTTTTATCAAAGCCGATATTCCATCATGGGTCAAGTGTTCTTTTTGTGTGATAACCTTAAAATTATTACTCGATCTTGGTTGTATTACATATCCCAGGTTACCCAAGGACCTATCGGCCGCACTGCGGCTCTTGGTGCCACGCAAATACAGTTTATAATAATAATTGGTTGCATGAACCAATAATGGCTCAAGTCCAAGATTATACCGCGCCGCTGTACGTACACATGTGCCTAATAATATCCTTAGACCCAATTCGTGACCAAAACCCGTACGGTAAGGCACAGCATCATAACGGCGCAGACAGGTCTTTGGATAACGGCCGAACAATGTTGCGGTATCGGTGGCGGTTACCGCTATTATACCATTGTTACGCAGTCCCCTGGAACCTGCATCTAAAAATTTTATTGGAGAACCAAACGGGTCGAGGTCTATATAGTCAAATTTATCTTTTGCCAGCAAAGAATTTAGATCTTTATTCGAGCCAATAGCGTGCTTCAGGTTGTTCGACTCGATATTCTTTAATATAAATTTATATGCTAATGGATTATGATCATTTATAACGAGTTTTACATCACTCTCATCAACACCTTTTGCCTCGACACCAAACCGTACACCACGCGCACCCGTACCTGCTAGACCGTCCAAAAGTTTCACTTGGAAATTATCCTGACCATTCTTCCTCTTCTTATTTATAAAGTGTTCCACCACCAATATTCCCACATCACGGCTAAATTCCATGACAGGGTTGAAAAATACTGGTGTTTTTGCACATCCCGGACCCGAGTAATCCAATTTTTTATTCTCTTTTTGTTTCACGATCCATAACTTGGTTGCGCCTTCTGAGATCAAGGTTGGCTCGGCCTCATTTTTGCTGTATATGATCATTCCCTCCGGACACTTTATTTAGAAAATACAAATATATAGACGAGTTGAGAGTAGCCTTTTGCCTAGATCGTAACCCATGATCACTAGTTGATTAGTTGATGTTGATGGTTTAAATTACTTACAGCAGTTCGCCCTTCAGCAGCTTGATGATCTTATGTGGTAGTAGATTTCGATTTATTGATGTAACCTCTAGAATTCTGACATCATCACGACGTCGAATATCCTGGAGCAGAGGATTACGTGATTTTTTATGTAGGGTAAGAATTAATGGCTTTTCAGTTTCCATTGATTTCCTGACCGCTTCGATAAATAATATGCTCTCAACTTCCATCTTTCCAACTTCGTCGATCACTATGAGCTCTGCTTCTTCGGATGCATGATTGATCGCATTTACCCCAATTTTTTCCAATATGTCGATATCCACACCATATTTCCCAACAACGATATTGGAATCTATATTAACATGAGCAAAGATCCCTTTCTCTTTGGTCATCCAATCTATAATATTAAATCCTACCCGGTCATCCTTTTCAATGATAGGTTCAGTGAGCATTCCGCCTATTACCATTTCATCCTGTTCCAACATCTCTATTACCCTGCGTAATGCATGGGTCTTACCTGCACCAGGTAAACCTGTTATCCCTATTTTGATCCCAGCTGGCATATTATCTCCTAATATCGAATAAAAATGACCGCCCAGACGTGGTAAAAATCACATCAAGCAACTATTAATCCTGCTAGGGGGGGTATATCACTCATTATTTAATGATTTTACTGTTAGATTTGAAAAAGAATAGATTAAATATAGGGAAATATTAATAAATCTTGAGTTATTTGACTTATGTAACACGATATATAATTCAAACCTTTCGTGGGTGATATAAATGTCACTAATAGAAGATGAATTGAATAGATTGGCAAATAAGATTATTGCGGTAATAATGACAGACGGTAAAAAGTTCAGAGGCAAATTGACACGATTTGATCAAAAAGTAATTGTGTTGGAAGATATCTATGAACTTTCCGAGCGGCAGCAATGGGTTAGGCCTATCATTAATACAACAATATCAACAACGGTCGACCAGCAGGATGTGATCGAGCAATCGGCTCGTGGACTTCTCAATGAGGTTATACTAAATACACGCCATGTAATACGTATCTGGCCTTGGGAACCGAAAAATATTGAGTAATTGTTTTTATACTAATATTCTGGTGGCCGTCTACCGCGGCGCGGCGTTTGTGGTGGGTAATTTGTTCTGCGTCTGGGTGGTCGCGGCGGTGGTCGGTAATAATCATCGCGTGGCGGTGGTGGTGGCCTGTGGTATTCAGTAGGACTTGTACGTGATCTGCCATGGTCGGGGTATCTCTCAGGTGCGCGACCGTAACCATTATCATAACTATCACGTCCGCGCGGTGTGCCGTACTGATCATCTTTATAATGCTCTTGGCCGCGCTCAGATGGTTGATCGAATTCGTGGTACTTTCTACGCAAATGGTCGGGCAAGCCCGCCTCCTGTTCATTTTTTGGTTTACCACCGATGAAGGCAATCGTGATTATTGTAGTAAAGATCGCGCCGATCGCGAGCCACCAACCAATACCTGGTGCAAAGTCCGTCGTGGCTGTAGTCCTACCTGTGGTATCATCTTTTTCGTTGGCTTTACCCATGATCCCTCCCGCCTCGGCAGGCTTTCGATATGTGGTGTTTGTTGTTCCAAGCGGGTCTGCCACTTTATGTAACTCACTATTGTCTGTCTCTATGGCGGGCGGAAGGCCCAATGCAAGGTAGAGAGGAGCTAAAATAATAACTATTATTGTAACAACCACAACCACCTTCGGAACAATTGCACCGATCTTATTGAACCCTGTAAGTGTTATCAGGATTATACATACGATCGACAATATGATAGAAAATATCACCATATAATATGTGAAATTGTAAACGTTCAGTTGTTCGGTTCCACCTGCTAGGAACCCGGGTTTTGGATATTTTGCATCGATTATACTGCGATAGCTGCCGTCCCAACCACCAGCGGTCGGTTTCGAGTTATATGGTAACATACCTGTGGATTTTGTAGGTTCCGAGGCGTTCTCGCCCCAATCCCAGGCACTGCTGCTCTTTAATTCATATTCTTGTAGATAAAAATTTGATTCGTCCCATTCTCGTTCGGCGCCGCCCAAATTCTCGTCCCAATAGTCCGGACTAACATCATTTATAACCTCGCGAGTGTAGGTGGTTTTCGTAGTAAACCAGGGAAACATGAAAATAGCCATTACCAATAGAATTATCGTGATTATTAATAAGATGACGCCGCCTATCCACTTCATATTAACAGCCGCCAAGATTTTATTGATCATTAGTCTGTGCTGAAATTTGTTAACAAATATATCTCGATGAGTATAATTGTGATATCTTCATTGATAATTAAGCTTTTTGATGGAATTGTTTTAGGAGTGTGTGAGTTTGGGGAGTGTGTGAGTTATTATAAGGGGTCAGGGGCATAACAAGAATAAACTGAATTTAAAAATTATTCTTATTCTTGCAAGAATTTAGAATTCTTTTAACCTATTACTAATTCAAATTAGAATTCTAACCTTCGGGATATGAACTTGAATGGTTAATGTTGACTACCAATGTGTTATTGTAAGGGGTCGGGGTTTGATTTATTTTCGAGAGAACTCCTTAGTGCTATAGCATTTTTTGATTAAATTATCAATTTGACATTTACATCACCTCTAAATCAATAAAATAGAAAATACGATCGTTTATTATAGCTCAATACTTGAGGGGTAAGTGAATTTAATCAGAAATAATTTGATAAACTTTCATGTCGAAATCACCCCTACCCCAGAACTCCTGACCCTGTTAGTTATCAGTTGCTTGTTTCTAGTTCCTAGTGTGATCATATTAAACTGGCAACCAGCAACTAACATCTAGCAACTGTTTCTGACCCCTGAATTGTAACCCCTGGGTTAGAATTCTAAATTAAATTAATATCTCCAAAAATGGAATTCTAAGCTTCATCAATTTTTTTCAAAAATTGTTTCGAGCTAAAAATTCTTTTAATTGGAATGTTATTAGATATAGAATTTTTACCCCCCTAACAAAAATAAGAATTAAATATTAATCTATC
>JAEHCK010000075.1 GCA_020696345.1 Thermoplasmata archaeon
CAGGGGAATTTCACCCCCACGCCCTCACAGAACCGGACGTGAACCTCTCGACTTGCTAGTTGTCAGTTATCAGTATTGAATATATTGCCATATCACTTCGATCTTCCGCACATGATATTATTGTACCACGAAAGCACGAAAAGATTCTATAATGTAACCGCAATTTCGTGCCCTTCGTGTCTTCGTGGTTAATATCTACCGAGCCTAAACCATCGAAATATAAGCAGAGCCTGACAAGCAGATATTCAACAGAGCCTAACGAAGTGGTGCCCGAGCCCGATAATAATGGAGTGATATCTTAGATTTACATGAATTCTGCTCCTGAAAGCCGACTCCGAGGGATCTACCCTCATCTCCTGTACCACATCGTGGCACAATGACCCCAGACCCCTAATAAAATTGATAAGAAATCATATTAGAATTGAGATCTTTTAAAACATGCGATAATACAATATGACCAATCCTAAATTGGGAGAAGAAGCATAAATGTTTATTACTCGAGATTTTCCGCGCAAGAAAAGATTTGCTTCCATTTAAACCCACAAAGGTCGGGAGATGGTGGGGAAAAGAACGGGAAATTGACATTATTGCAATTGATGAAAAGTATGATGAAATCCTATTTGTGGAAGTAAAATATACCCAAAAAAAGACAGGGAAAGACCTGTACTTGGATCTAATAGAAAAAGCTAAAGAAGTAAAATGGCGAAATAAAACCAGAAAGGAACATTATATGATAGTGAGTAAGAGTGGTTTTGAAAGAAATTTAAAGGATAAAAACGTTATATGTCTCGGGTTGAATGCACTATATCAATTCCAAGCTGAATAATAGATAGATTTATGAGATGCCATAAGATCCAAAGCCATTACCAAGGCGGCCAAACTCGGTTTTGGTTATTCCATCAATATATCTTAAATCCAAATAATACAAAATCCGAAGTTCGAATATCTAAACCCTAAACAAATCCGAAATTATAATTTCACAAACTTTAATCTTGTTTGGATTTTAGATATTAATTTTTGTTTAGAATTTAGGGTTTAGGATTTAGAGTTTTAAAATAATCTAGTAATAACTGGTTAAATCATCATTTTCACATTATCCTACGAAAATCGGGAGAAGAAACACTATGTGATACCGATTTTCGAATTAGAAAGAAAATGGAAAAATCGGGTAGAAAATTTTGAAACCAATAACCAGGCCCATGGCAATTAACATTCCCAGACGGATGTTGGGGTGTAATGTTGTTTCTTTTACCGCCCCAAGAATTAATCCGATGGCTAATATCATTATTCCTATATATTGAGTTAAATTTCCAACAGAGGTTAATATTCTTATACTGTCCGAATATTCTTCTCTGTCATCACTATCACTATCATCATCCGGATCTTCAATAAACCCCCAGCATGCAGATATTATACCACCTACCATAATAATTATTATTCCAATAATTATTATTGCTAAAAAAGGACTGGAACGATATTGTGGTCGCCCTCTTATTGGTGGTTGTGAGTGTTGTGGTGGTTGGTATGGTGGTTCCCTAGGTGCAGGTGGTTCTCTTTGTGAAGGTGGTTCATCATAATAATCTCTCATGTAATATCCCCCAACCAACATGTCTGTTTTGATGTATAAATTTTTTCATTTCGGGCATCACACCACCTGCGGCGGAAGCACTAAAACCTAAGCACTAAATACTAAACAAAATCGAAATCACAAACACCAACAACTAAACAAACTTTTGATTTTTGAGGTTTGCCTTTTGACTTTTTACTTTTCCCATATGTTTTAGCGCCATCCTTTCGACATCGATTTAATCGAATGATGGAAAAATTAGATCTTTATCTGATTTAAAAGATAATAACCGAAAGATTTAAATTCGAATGAATCCAATATATACTTGTTTGTAAAAACAGGTGAAAAATTTGGAAGAGAGTATCGAATTATCAGCCTGGTTAGGCTGTAAGGTTAACCAAGCTTTTGAAATGTTTACTAATAAAGAACATTTGAAGTCATGGCTGCCGATTGTTACATGTGTAGAACCTAAGGTGGGTGGGAAATATGAAATTTCCTGGACCAAGAAAAAACCATCAATTCAATGCAAAATATTGATCTATTTACCAAACCAATCTATTGTGTTTGAGTGGAATGGCCCCACCGATGGACTTTTTATGCATTTTTCCAAACTTGACATCGAAGTGACGATTTATTTCTTACCAATGGATGATGAAAAAAAGACCGAAAGACAATTCACAGATGTACATCTTGTTCTCACTATCATGAATGACCTGTCTAACGATGAAGTTATTAAAGCATGGTTTGAAAACTCTTGGGCGACTGCTTTTGAAAAACTTATCGAGCATGTCAATGATACATTTCAATAATAATATAACTGAATTATATAAATTGAACAATTATGATTTTCAGGTCGTTTAGGTATTCATTAATCAATTGGTTCAATCTTTAATTAACGTTTAAGAATATTAATGGCTGCACGAATATCTCGAAATGTCCGGGTGATCAATTTATTTATTTCACCTTTTCGCATACCTTTGATCTTCAGATCGACATTTTTATTTATTAAATTATATCGTTCGATCAAAGATCTTTCATCGATTGTATTGATCAATTTCTGAAGGAGTTCAGCTAGTTTATTTTTATTTTCAAACACCAAATATCGAATCATCAACAACTTCGTTTTCAGAATAGTATTCCGAATGCCTATTTGGTTCTTTTACAAACTGTTTCCCGTATCTATTTAACATATTTTTCCAAACCAATTCTGCATATTTATTTTTGGTATATTTCGTATCCTTAATGACTTGTTCATTTGTTGCATATTTCAAACCTGTTAGTTCATCGATAATGAACACACTTTGATTGAATGGAATATAAGTAATTAAATCTTAGGATTCTTAAACCCCCATTCGTTCCACGAGGTGAAAAACAAAATAATCTTAAAAAACCACCCAGCACCTTGCCCATCATACCCTATCCCCCACATCACAAGCCTCATTCCTCAACTTACTTGTTTCAGATCCAAGATACGTCAGTTCAACACCGCCCAAACCACTGAACTCCATAGATCCACAGTAAAACCCCTCAATACAAAACACTGGTCCCTTCCCATTCTGAGTGTTACCACCCACATATCGTATACCAAATTCGTGCGCTGCCCACCAAATACTGTGCCAAACCCGTGCGTTAATTGGTACACCAAACCCATGTGTTTTCATCTCAGATCAAGCAGAGCCAATTTCCTAGATGATTTCCTTATCCCTTTGACTCCAACACCTGCTTTGCATTTTTTACATTTAAGAATTTAATTGCCTTTGATAGCAACTCTTTGTCACCGGTAACCAGAGTGCCTTTTGACTTGATGGCGGCAGCTAAAACAGGAACATCACTTTTGTCTAACAGAACATCCCACAACTTATTTACATCTTTGATAGATGCATCCTTCAGTTCAGTAAAACTTCTTAAATTCAAGAAAATATCTACGTTTCGACATCGTACAGCTCCCTTAAAATCTTCTTGCCAGATTTTTTGAGGGCTTTTTCTAACTTGGCTTTCGTAAACCCTTTGATCTTTGCTTCTTTCTCAAAATATTCATGGAGTTCTTCTTTCATGGATTTTATTTTTCTTAAAAGCAAAGCATCACCAAAAGGTTCTATTATCACATAATCCTCCTCGATTCCAAGGGCTTCTCTGAGGGCTTTTGGTAATGATATTTGACCTGCTGAGGTTACCTTCGAAACATAGACATCTGTCATATTATCACCATTATCTACATTGTCTCTATTATTTATGTTATCATTCTTATCTACATTGTTTATATAATTTTCGTGGCTCCTACTAAATCGAAGGGGGAGAATAAGATTCCATATAACAAATTTAATTCTGCACATTTTGATGATAAAAACTATTTTCAGTTTTCACTTTTCTAATATAAAGAGAGTCTTTTAACATAATTCTCCGCAGTTTCTTCAGAAGCCAGCACATCATCGATAAAATTAATGTCTCGCAACGATAACAACCCCTGGGCATCGAGTTTTTGTGTATAATTATTTTCCAGGAATGATTGGTCAAATTTATTCTGGTCAAACGCTTCCTTCACGGTTTGTCCTGCCAGCTGGCCGCTTTTCATGCCGTAATACACACCCTCACCAGTACCCGGATACACGAACCCGCCACTATCACCCACCAGGATACTTCGGGTACCTGTTAGTGTCTCTAACGGCCCGCACATTGGTATGCGCCAGCTCTTGTACTCACCAATTTTACCGGTTTCTATTCTATCTCCGAGATATTCGATAAATCTCTTCAGATGTTTTATTGCATTTATTTTAAAGTCCTTGGAGATGCCGCCCATACCCACCTTTAGCGCGTTCTTCAACGGGCTGACCCAGCCGTAACCTGAGGGTAGAATATAATATACCTCGAACCAGTTGCCCATACGCTCGTCTATCAAATGCTCATCGAGTGTGATCTCAACCTGCATTGCCAACGCTATCTTGATCTTGTCCATTGGTATATTCAGGGCCGATCTTACTATGGAATTGACACCATCGGCACCGATGATGAACCTGGCTTGAAATGACTCTTTTTCACAATTGATCTTTACAGGATCATTCTCGAATTCTATTCCAGTGACACGATCGTGTGTAGATTTTGTTTCTAACCGGTTCAGGAGAAATTCGTCGAACACCTCGCGCCTGACAATGACGCCCTCTTGGGCAAACTCAGATTCAACTGATCTGCCCGATGGTGAGAAGATACGATACCCGGCCAAGCTGCGTTCTCGGACCTCCTCTGGGATGTCAATTAATGAATGTATTCTTGGTGGCAGAACACCGGCACATAGCTTCTCTCGTGGAAACCGGTCTTTTTCCAATAACAGGATCGAATCGAAATGTTTCTCCAACTCTGCAGCGGCAGATGTTCCTGCAGGACCAGCACCGATGATTGCTATATCGTAGATCATGTTATTCTCAATGTAGAATTATCTATTTATTATTTAGTAGTTGTTTATTGATCGTGTATGTTGATTGGGGGGATGGGAAGAATGGGGAACTGGAACATTGGGGGGAAAAACAATAATGTAATTTCAATTTACATTTTATAATTTTCACTTTACAATTTACAATGCCGTAAGCGCTAATAAAGCTGATTTACCCCAGTACCCCCGTACCCCAATACCCCAATACCCCAGTACCCCAATACCCCAGTACCCCAATACCCCAGTACCCCAGTACCCCAGTACCCCAGTACCCCAATACCCCAGTACCCCAATACCCCATTATTTCATTACATCATAATTCAAGCGAGCGTAGCGAGCGTATCCACCATCCACCATTTATTTATTCAAAATACAATCAATTGGCATTAATTATAATCTAATATTACTGAGATACTACTGAGATTCTACACTAAAAAATTATAAACCAATAAAGTTTTTCCCTCTTGATTTTAAATGATCGATAAACGCATTGAAGAACTGAGAGCCGAACCTTTGGGACGATTATTGGAATATGCCTGGGAGATCAGAACCAAGAATTTCCCGCCCATCCTTAACATTGCCGCACCAAGCCCGAAAACTTATATCACGGACCACTACAGCAACCGGCCAAATCGGTTTGTGAATATTAGTATTACCGGTACAAGCTGCAGCCTGAACTGTGAACATTGTAAAGGGCAATTACTTGGATCAATGCTCCCTGCAAAGACCTCTAGTAAACTAAAAGAACTTGGCGACAAGCTCATTAAAAAGGGATGTTCCGGTGTGCTGATAAGCGGCGGCTCCGACCATACCGGACATGTGCCGCTGAACGACCATTTTGAAGGTATCAAATATCTCAAAGACATGGGCTTGAAAGTGATCGTACACACGGGCCTGGTGGAGGAAGAAACCGCGAAGATGTTAAAGGCTGCCGGGGTGGACCAGGTGCTGCTGGATGTTATCGGTTCCAGGGAAACTATAGAAAAAGTATACCATCTCGACGCCGGGCCGGATGCGTTCAAGAGATCTCTTCAAGTTTTAAAGGAGCATGGCTTGGCCATCGCACCACATATCGTCATCGGGCTGCACTTTGGCAAGATCATGGGCGAGTATGATGCGCTCAGACTGGTTACCGAGTCAGAACCCGATGTGATCGTTCTTGTGATAATATCTTCTGCGCTTAGTACAGGCATGGAAGATGTCGAGCCGCCGGCGCCGGACGAAATTGCCCGGCTCGGTGCGGTTGCACGGATATTGAATCCAAAAACCAAGATCACCTTTGGCTGCGCCAGCCCGCCGCAAACCAGGAAAAAGACCGAAGAACTGATAATAAAAGCCGGGGTGAACACTATTACTTACCCACTGGATGAAACCATTGATCTTGCACACAGTCTTGGTTTACGGACCGATTTTAAAGAGGTTTGCTGTTCTCTTGTTTAAAATAATGGCACCTTTCTAGAATTTGTGCTGCTTTGCGGTATTAATGAAATTAAGCTAAAGGATTCTGGTTTTTGTCTAACCGTTTCGTTAAACGGTATCGAGGCTTGTATCGTCTATCGGTTTCGGCTAACGGCTCTTTGCCGTTTAACGTTAGACGTGTCACGATACGAGTTTCGAAACCGTAGGACGAAAATTGAATTAATAAAAAAATTGCCTCAATCATTACTCTTTTTGCGAAACATTTTTTTATTAACATTCCATGATTTTCAGATCAATTTCTCTAACGCTTTGAACATGGGGTCGATCAGCAATCCCAACGGCGGCGTATAACATCGCTCGGTCTGGAGCATGGTTTTGATGCTGATATTCTCCCGGATCGCCAATGTCAAGGCATTGATGCGCTCTTTCACATCTGTCTCACCGATGATCTGCGCACCGATTATTTTTCCATCTTTACCAAGAAATTTAAAATGTAACTCCTTCCAGCCAGGGATATATCGCGAATTTGATTTACCTGTTGATGTTGCTGATTTGAAGACCAGTCCTGCGCGTTTTGCGGCATGTGCAGTCAGACCCACGGCGCCCACCTGGAGATCATCAATAGATATCATTGTTGGGTTAACACTGCCACGAAACTCGCTAGGCATACCCAAAATATTATGAACAATGGTTCTTGCCTGCTGAATACACGTAGACGCCAATGGGCTGAGCATCTGCTGGCCAGTGAGCAAACTTTTCGTCTCAACACAATCGCCCAATGCAAACACATTTTCGATCGATTGCGCTTTATGGTAAACGTTTTGTTTATCATCGGTCACTATCCCGCCCACCAGACCGATATCCAGCCCGGCTTTCTTGGCAAGTGTTACATTTGGCCTGATACCGGCGGCAAGTAACACAAGCTTGGTCGGCAGCTTCGTACCATCCTCCAGGATCACGAACTCAACATGATCGGCGCCCACTATCTGCTGCACCTTGGAATTGGTATGGATCTTAATTCCTTTACCGGTTAACCATTCTTCCACCAGCTTGGCCATGTCCGGGTCTAACATCATGGGCAGGACCGAGGGCGCCACCTCTATTAGTGTAGTATCGAGCTTATGAGTATTGAACGCCAGTGCTGCTTCTAAACCTATGGCGCCACCACCCACAACCACGGCGGAATCAACCAAGGAGATCGCACTCAATAACTGCTTGCACTGCTCAAGGTTCATTAATGTATGCACCCCCTGAAGCTCGATCCCGGGTATGGGCGGTTTGAACGGCACACGGCCGGTTGCAATGACCAGGCGATCATATTGTAATTGTTCATTCTCACCGGCTTTGTTTAATATTGTGATCTGGTGGTCAGCTGGATCTATGTCTGTTACTTCGGTTTCCATCAATAACTTAACACCTTTCTCAGAAAAGAACTCGTGTTTGTGTAATATAAGATCTTCGGGGTTTTCTATTATACCCCCCAACACGAACGGTATACCGCAGGTGGAATAATCGAAATATTTTTCCTGAGTGATACAGGTAATATTGAACTGCCGCTCGGCCTTCATGAGTCGGTAGATTACATTGACTCCAGCAACACCGCCACCTATTATTACTATATTGAGATGTTTATTTTTGTTCATTGTCATTTTGTTGCTTCCCAATGTATGCAATTCTTGACATCAGCACCAGCCCTAATGATGCAATTGAATTTCTAAAAAAGTAAATCTACAGTTTGATATTTAAAAGGATTTATCCTTTACATAGAATCTCCTCTTGAAAAATGTAGTTAGACATGTAAAATAATTAATTGAGGTTCATCTCCCAATTTATGGAAAATAAGATCATTTATGATGAGCGAAATTGTGAATATAACTGGTCGGCCGGTCCACCGGTCAGCCGGTCTGCCGATTTGCCAGTCTGCCGGTATGCTGGGGTACTGGTTTCTTCAGCATTAATGTAATTCTCTTCACACCTCAAGCGAACGATCCGAGTGGTGCGAAGCACCCGAGGTATTCACGAAGTGCCGAACGAAGTGAGGAAGTGGCTTTATGCCACATTTTTTCCGTTGAGGATATGTCAAAATTCTCGAATTTGTAGTTGAAGTTGAATTTTGAGATCTCGATTGAATTCGAAGAATTCTATCGTGTTTGCATGGAGGTATTATCAATTACTTGATAGTGGAAAAGGGTTTGCGTACGCTTCCCTCGTTCAGAATATATGAATTATTCTTCATTCCCCAATTCACGATTAACAATTAATGATCTACAAACCATTATCTTAATTATCATCCTAAATTCGGAGAAGATGCTTAATTGATAATTCAGCGGTATGTTTTTATAATGTAAAACCTTAGATACGAATATGAGAGATACCCCATTACAAGGAATACCTAGCTCTGAGAGATGTGAAGAATTAGTCCAATGTGTTTTTAATTTGAGTCCTCTCGAAGTAAAGGTTTACCAGCTGCTTGTTAAAGAAGGACCGATGAGGGCAGACGATGTTGGGAAAAAAATAAATAGAGATCGGAGCACTGCATATCGATGCTTACGCCATCTAATGGGCTGCAATATCTGCTATAAAGAAAAGAAATTTTTAGATAAGGGGGGATACTATTATACATATACCGCTGACCCTCCAAAAGAAGTCAAGGTAAAATTAGAACAGAGTATAACAGATTGGAACAACAAAATGAAGAAAGCTGTTGAGGCGTTTGTCAACAAATTTAACGAATAATTCTCTCTTTAAATTAGATATCTGCACCTTTGCGTTTTAATTTGATATAATAATAATTTTAGTTCAACGAGATGGTCGGTTAGTCAGCTGGTCGATCAGTCAGCTGGTCGACTAGTTAACTGGCAGACCAGTAGACCGATTGACCGGTAGACTAGTAGACCGGTGGACTATCTCTCAACACCCAGTATTCCATAGGTAAAAATTCTTTCTTTACGATCATTTCTTTATAAAGAATTTTTAGCTCGAACCAATTTACAGCTGTAAATTGGTGAAGCACTTACCATTAGCTCAATCTACTATTCAAAACGCAAAACTTCAATTATATATCTATTATAATACAGCCTCCATCACCTCATTATATATTTGCTTATTTGTAAAACCTTTAAGGTTTATTGCATTGGAGGGACAAGCTGCTACGCAGTTTCCGCAGCCGCGACATATAACCTCATTTACTACTGAGATCTTTTTGACCTCATCAAAGGTAATTGCACTATAGCAACATACAGAAAGACATGTCTTACAGCCTGTACAAAGTGATTCCGATATCTCAGAGGTCCTCACCTCGGGCACTATCTTTTCACCGGGAATAAGGCTTGATAATATTCTACCAGCTGCCGCTGTTGATTGATTTATTGCATCTTGAATGCTTTTTGGCCCGTGTGCACAGCCCGCAATATATATTCCATCTATTGAAGTAGCTACAGGGCCGATCTTCTCGTGCTGCTCTGTAAAGAAGCCTTCGTCACCCACAGGAATATTGAGCATTTTAGCGATCTTCTGAGAGTCCGGACCTGGTTCGATAGCTGGTGCAAGAATTATCATATCGACGATAACACTGGTTTCGGCGCCAGTATCTGTTTTAGACTTGATAACCAATCCCTCTCCAGGCTTTTCTGCAACTTCAATATCTACATCAGGGTTTGACACTCTGATAAAGTCCAGACCTTTTTCTTTTGTTTCTTCGTAAAACTTCTGGTAGGATTTACCGGGAATACAAAGATCGGAATAAACATGGGATATATTTACATCCGGAAGCTTGTCTTTCAGATATCTGGCAAATTTTAACGAATAAAGGCAGCAAACCTCGGAACAGTAGCCTTTTTCTTTTCTACCAACACAATGTATGATACCTACTGATCTTGGTGGTTGTCCATTTTTTAAAAGTATATTTCCGGAATAATTCATTTTTTCAAATTCTAAAGATGTGAGAACGTTATCAAATTTCCCATATCCGTAGTTGGTGAGCTTTTTAGGGTTAAAAAGGCTATATCCAGTAGCTACGATAACAGCGCCAACATTGAATTCGATCTCATTGTCCTCTTTTACATCTCCCTCCGACTTCTTAACAACCTTCACCTCAAAATTACCAAAGAATCCCAATACATGTTCGATTTTAGCATCGGTAATTACTTCAATGTGTTCATTTTCAAGTATATCCTGAATTTTCCGATCTATGATCGATGAGCCGGATACCATATTAGGAAATACTTGTTTAAAATCTTTCAGTGCCCCGCCTAACGAAGATGTTTTTTCAACTAGATAGACTTTTCTGGTGGGATTGGCCAGCATGAGGCTTGCCTCGATACCCGCTACACCTCCACCAATTATCAGTGCATCCGGATTACATTCTATCTCCTTTTTCTCCAGAGGACTATGGTACCGAACCCTTCTAATTGCCGCTTTGATATGCCTTATTGCTTTTTGGGTTGCCTCTTCCTTATCCTCTATGATCCATGCACATTGCTCGCGGATATTAGCAAACTGAAAAAGATAGGGATTAAGATCGGCGTTTTCACATACAGTCATAAATGTAACTTCATGCTGTTTGGGTGAACAAGCTGCAACCACTAAATGTGTAAGCCTTTCTTTCTTGATCTCTTCTCCTAGAAATGTTTTTCCATCACCAGAACAGAGAAGTTTGTATCTTTCTGCTACAACTACATGATCTAAAGGAGAAATTGCCTCAAGTACTTTATCAATATCTATGCTTTCGGCTATATTTGGACCACATTCACATACATAAACACCAATTCTAAATTCATTTTTTTCCATTCCATATCTCCTTTTCTCACCTTTCAGATCAAGTAAGGGTTGATAGTATTTTTCCCACAACGGCATCTGCTTCCGAGATTGACTTCTGGATATCTTTGGGACCTTGAGCACAACCTGCAATATATACTCCTTTTTTCGAAGTAACTATTGATGTAATTTCAGGATGCTCTTCTTTGAAAAAACCGTTCTCGTCTTGAGCAATATCAAAAACCTTGGCAAGGGTCGATGCATCGGTTCGTGGTCCAATTGCAGATGTGAGGACCACCATATCAACAGATACTTCACATTCTTCGTTGTTTGCATCTTTATACTTGACCCTCATTCCTTCTCCCTGATCCTGGCCCACGACTTCTATGTCCTTAGCACGGATCAATTCCACACCCATCTCCATCGTCTCATCATAGAACTTCTGATATGATTTGCCGGGTATGCATAGGTCCGAATGTAATTCGTAGATCGCAATTTCTGGTATTCTGGTTTTCAAGTAGTGGACGAATTTGAGCGAATACATGCAGCATACTGACGAGCAGTAGCCTTTTTGCTCTCGCCCAACACAATGAATAATGGCTGCCGATCTTGGTTTTTCACCGTTCTTAAGAACGATCTCCCCCTCGGTAGGGCCATTTGTGGCAAACAATCGCTCAAATTCAAATGCAGTGTAAACATGATTATATTTCCCATACCCATATTCGGGAGTATTTTTAGGATCAATTGGTTCAAACCCTGTCGCCACCACGATCGCACCAACTTTTAGTTCGAGTTGTTCATCTTTCTGATCGTAATCTATTGCCTCGAACATGCAGGCTTCCTTACACGCCTGACAATCTTCACCCTTAAAACGTAAGCAATTTTCGGTGTCAATTGAAGGAACATTAGGAAGTGCGCCTGCACAGGGCACATAGATTGCCTTTCTTTGGCTGAGATCTTCCTCAAATTCGTTCTTTAAACTAACTGGACAAGGTTCAAAACACTCATTGCACCCTATACAGTTCACCATGTCTACATATCGAGCCTTTTTTCTCACTTTTATTGTAAAATCACCAAAGTTCCCCTGGACCTCTTCTACTTCAGATAGCGTAAGAAGCTCGATATTGTCGCTCGATAGCACATCCTGCTGCTTTGGCGCTACCATACATGTAGAACACTCCATATTGGAGAAGACCTCCTCGAATTTGATGGCAGTACCTCCAATATAAGAAGTTTTCTCAACCAAATAGACCTTTCTGCCTGTCTGAGCTAATAATAAACTTGCTTCGATCCCGGCCAAACCCGCTCCAAGCACTAAAACATCCTGATTATTTCCATTATCAGTCATTTCATATCTCCTTCCTTAGAGAAACTAAAACCATGCTATGCTATCTCACTTATACTTATACTATACTTGTACTGCTCTCAGAGCACTCCTTTTCCTCGTATAGGGTTGGGGCCGACCTTTTTTATTTGCTCTGTAAATTCAGTAACCACTTCTTTAAATCTAGGCCCCTCCGATGCAGAGACCCATGAAAGCCTGATCCTTTCAGACTCCAGCCCCAATGATTCGAGTACCTTAATTGTAAGTGCGATTCTTCGACGAGCATAATAATTTCCTTTATCATAGTGGCAGTCACCAGGGTGGCATCCTGCAATGAGCACACCATCTGCACCACGAAGGAATGCGGTTGCAATATGAACCGGGTCTACTCTACTGGAGCACATTACTTTGATCGGTGTTAGAGATGATGGCATTTTCAACTTGCTCGTACCTGCAAGATCTGCGCCTGCATAGGAGCACCAATTACAGAGAAAACCAACGATCTTTGGCATAAATTCTTCATTCTCAGCCATGTTGTTATCCCTCGAGTAATATTTATTTATATTTCAAAGTAAGTGTAACCTAATATAACCTAGTTTAACCCGCTTGAGAGTATCTAGTGGCATATTAAATGTTATATATATCAGCCTTGATCGGTTAAATATTCATTCGGCAGATATGATTAAAATTGTAACTGTGCCTTGAACTTCCCGCCACCCTCGTCTGCACAGACAAGAAGAGTCCTTCCTGTCTTACCACACCAGGCTTCGATATCTGTTGGGAAAGAATGACAATCTGCTAATACTTCCAGAATGTCACCGGGCTGGAGTTCTTTGGCTTTTACCGCCACTTTAAGTATCGGTTGTGGGCATTTAAGGCCCAACGTATCCAATGTATGTGTTGCCATATTATTTACACCTCCATTAAATTCATTATCAAATTAAAAAAAAAAACGTCAATCATTATTCTTTTTGCGAAACATTTTTTTATTCTTAGAAAGAGAAAGTTATTTTTGCGTCATGAATCTCTGCAATGAATTTTGTAGCACCAACAACTTCTACACCATCTCTGATCTCTTCATCTTTAATGTCCTTCGCTTCAAATGCCAGCTCACAAAGAAGAATTCTAGCACCTAATGCTTCTACGCCTTCAATTAGGTCTGCCATATCCGGCATTCCCTTACCTTTTATTTCCTCAAGCACACCTTTCTTCAATGCTGGTGCGCCGCCAGGAGTAAAGAACAGAATTACATCGTCTCCTGATGCGACTGCACTTGAAGCCAAAATAAATGTCGGATATAGATTTGATGGTTCAGAACTGTTGCATACTATTGCTGTTTTTACCATGTTATTACCTCCCTTTTTATACTTTACCAAATTCGAGGTAGGTCGATCCATTTTGGTTTGTATTAATCAGGTCAAGGGGGGTAAGGACCATTATTAATATAAAAATTACGGTTGTTCCTAATTAATACACAACCGATAACTAAGCTTTCAAGTAATAAAAATTTGAATGAATCCAATCGATCTCATCCAAAGGAAAAGTCAAAAGGTAAAAGTCAAAATGTAAAAGTAAAAAGTAATCATAACTTTTGACTGGGTAAGAATTCTGAGTTATTTGTAATGCATTTTTTAAGAATTCTTAGTTACAGACAATTTTTTTATAAAAAATTGTTGTGGTTTAAGATTTAACTTTTCAAATTTAACTTTAAAAAATTGCCTCAGCCATTATCTTTTTTGCATAGCAATTTTTTTTATTGTTCTGTCAATTATATGCGATATCCCCCAAAGTAATATCATCAATCCTAAGCTTAACGCGATACCTATGGGCCAATGTATATGTAAAGGAAAGTTCTGATCTGAAAATTCATTATAGAATATCACTGGTATAATAAAAACAATATACATCATGAGCCAATAGCGGAGAGGTGTCCGACCAATATGTTCTAATCCTCTACGAAAGTTTACATTGGGCACCACTTTCGTCATCACTGCAAAAACCAGAAAAGAGAGTAAAATAGAGAGCATAATATACGGAGGAGATGCGGGTATTTTGGTTAGTGGGATAAACGCCCATAAAACAATAAAGAATATGAATACCATCCCAATCATTATGAAATTCCTATTGCACAAAAACATATTGTTGGAGGTCATCTCTTTACCCATCATGAGGCCAATGAGCATTATCGGGAGGTAATAAAGTGCAGCGGGATAGCCGCCCATGTAATGGCCATTGAAAATAATTAACCACCCTAATCCCATTAGGCCAAGGTAAGAGAAATTGATCAGGACAACTATACCAAGAGCAACTTTCCAATCTAGTTTAGAAAGTGCAACACAGACAATAAATAGTAATGCGCACAGCATTACCTCATCCATTTCCAGAAAGCCGTATGCAGAAAAAAATGATAGCGAGATACCGACTAATGCAAGTCTGCAAAACCGTCCTATCACATCTCTAAGAAATACTTTTTGCTCATCTTTTTCCCTTTTCTTGAGAAAAAACGCAAGTGATAAACCACTGGCAAAAAGGAACATAGGGAGAATGAGGTCTCCTAAATGTAGTGTACCTCGAACATTATGACGCAATATATCGGGAAGGTCACTGCTGAGCTTTAGTGTAACTGTAAAAAAGACCATACCGATGATTGCTAGGCCTCTGAAAGCATCTATCGACCTATCTCTACCCATAACTCTCCGTACCATCCTAATTTTATATTAGTTACTATCTTTAATATTTTATGGCTAGAGTGTTTTGTAGTATCTTAGCGACCATCGGGTAGCTTAGTTGGGTTATAATATCAGATCAGTGAGCTTCTGCTTCATCCCATTCTCCTTTATCCTGTCCAAGTGTTGTACGATAGTTATAGGTGGGAACTGTATAGCACTTGCCAGCATTAATAGTTGAATTCTCTGTCCACGAACACATACCGAACTTGAGGGTGATCGCGTCGTAACCAAGGATGTTCAACAGGGCCGTGGTCTGGCTTGCGGTATGACCTGTGTAGCAGACGACCACTATCTGTTTGTCTGTGGGCAGAGTCGACAGGTTCTCCTCGGTAAACAGGCTTTTGTATCCTATGTTTATTGCACCAGGTATATGCCCTAGTTCATAGTGAGGTGTACCCGTTGTGTTTGTAGACGTCCGTATACTGAGTATATATGGGTCATTGGTACTATAGCTGTCGTTGAGGTTGTTATACACTGCATTATCGGTGATGGTCATTTTAACAACCTCGGTTAAATATCGCTCGCAAGCCTGGCGGAGTATCTCCCATTCATCTACACTACCTTCGAATGTTACAGTTCCTCCTCCATTATCTCCACAACCATTTCGCCCGCGTGTTGCGGTTGCCATTGAACCTGGCTGAGTGCCGTTACATGTTGAATAGTTACCTTGGTCTTTTGTAGCGTTGAAACCAGATGGTGCTATTGTGGTGTTCGTGGTCCATGAACTCATACCGTGTATAAGGGTTGATGCATTATACCCAAGAACATTGAGCAGAGCCGTGATCTGGCTCGCACCATGTCCGGTGTAGCATACCACAACAATTGGTGTGTTGTTCCCGGGCAATTGCGAAAGGTTCTCGGTGGCGAATAAACCACGCCAGGGGATGTTTATCGCACCAGGTATATGTCCTATTGCATAGTGTTCAGCAGACCGTATACTAAGTATGAATGGGTCGTTGTTTGGATCAGTATCATTAAGTAATATTTGTAAGTCTGGAGCTTTTATGGTCTTATATCCATTCTCTACATAGGCACTTACGGCGTCTAGCAGGATCTCTTCATCGGTTTTACCTACGATAACTGCGTCAGTCATATTTCCTACTTCTACACCGATGGTAACAGGGTAGTTGTGGCAGTTCTTTCCCTTGTTGTATGCGTAGGGGGCCACTGTGGCATTAGTGGTCCATCCCGTCATGCCAAACTTCAGGGCCGTTGCATTGTAGCCGTTGATGTTCAGCAGGGCCGTGGTCTGGCTTGCGGTGTGACCCGTGTAACAGACGACTACGATGAGAGTGTCATCATCCGGTAGCTGATCAAGATTTTCGGGTTGGAACAAGCTTGACATGCCGATATTGACTGCACCTGCTATGTGACCTACGGCGTACTGGGATGCAGCCCTGATGCTTAGGATAAACGGATCGTTGCTTGTGTCAGAGTCGTCCAGCAGTGTGTATAGATCGTTTGCTTTCATAGTGGACGGCTTTCCCTCGCCTAGGAAGTTCTTGCAAGTTGCCCGTACAATGTCAAACACCGAGCCGGCAACAGCCTCGGTAGTACCGCCGTTGGTGGGATCATCGCAACCCTGCCTGGTACCCACATTGTCCGCCCAAGTTCCGGGGTTCGCACCCGTGACCACAGGGTAGTTGGTGACGGTGGACGGGTCATAGCACGATGGGGCTATGGTGGTATTTGTGGTCCAGGAGCACATGCCGAACTTCAAACAGACAGCATCGAAGCCAAGAACGTTGAGCATGGCCGTGGCCTGGCTGGCGGTGTGACCCGTGTAGCAGTAGACCACGATCTGTTTGTTGGTCGGTAGCGAAGAGATGTTCTCATCAGTGAACAGGCTTGCTAAGGGTATGTTCACCGCACCTGGGATATGGCCCCCAGCATACGCGTCTGCTTTCCTTATGCTCAGTATGAACGGGTCGTTGCCGGCGTAGCCATCGTTGAGGTTCGCATACAAAGCTTCGGCCGTGATCTGAGTTCCCTTGCCCGCGCTCAGGAAGGCGTTGGTGGCTTCCAGCACAATGCTTGCCGTGTCGGCAATGAAGCCCGTGGCCAGGGTACCGGTGTCGGTGCCGCTGCAAACCGGGTGATTGGAGGCATGCAGTACCTTGTCGAATCCCATTGGTGCGATGATGGTGTCTGTAGACCAGGACGTCATGCCGAACTTCAGAGCCGTGGCGTTATAGCCGTTGATGTTTAACAAGGCAGTGGTCTGGCTTGCGGTGTGGCCGGTGTAGCACACGACCACTATCAGCCTGTCGTCATCCGGCAGTTTGGCCAGGTTCTCATCCTCGAATAGGACGGACATCCCAATATTGACCGCGCCCGGTATATGTCCTATAGAATACTGGGATGAACTCCGTATGCTCAGGATGAACGGGTCGTTGGATGTGTTGCCGTCATTCAGGGTTTCGTAGAGAGCGTCGGCTTTCATGGTGGAGGGTTTGCCCGCGTTCTGGTAGTTGTTGCAAGCCGCGCGAACGATCTCGGTTGTGGTGCCCGTCAATTCGGATACATCGTCACCGCCACCGCCCGGGTCGTCGCAGCCCTGCCGCGTGCCTACGGCCCACGCTCCCGGATCGGAACCGGTAGCTACAGGATAATCGAAGGCATGCTTTTCCTTGTCGTAGCAGGCGCCGGCAGTTATCGTGCTGTCGGTGGTCCAGGAGCACATACCGAACTTTAGACACTTGGCGTCATAACCCATCACGTTAAGCATTGCCGTGGCCTGGCTGGCGGTGTGACCGGTGTAGCAGTAGACCACGATGTCCTTGTTAGTTGGCAGGAGGGATATATTCTCTTCGGTGAACAGGCTCTTATACGGAATGTTCACCGCACTCGGAATATGACCCTTGGCATACTGCGACGCGCTCCTTATGCTCAGTATGAACGGGTCGTTGCTTGCATAGTTGTCGTTGAGGTTGTTGTAGACCGCCTCAGCGGTTATCTGGGTCGACTTGCCTGCACCCAGGAACGCCTTGGTGGCGTCCAGGACCACCTTCTCGGTGGCGGCCAGTATCCCGTCGGCCAGAACACCGGGCTCGTCGCCAACGACCACCGGGTAGTTGTGACAAGCGGTTTCCCTGTCGTATGCCGAAGGTGCGATGGTGGCGTTCGTGGTCCATCCGTTCATACCGAACTTTAATGGCACTGCGTCGAACCCGTTGATGTTCAGCAGAGCTGTAGCCTGGCTTGCGGTATGGCCTGTATAACATATCACGACGATCTGCTTGTCAGTGGGCAGCTTGGCCAGGTTCTCCTCGTCGAAGAGGCTACTGAAACCCATGTTGACCGCTCCTCCGACATGCCCGATCCCGTACTGGGACGAGCTCCGTATACTCAGGAGGAAAGGATCGTTGGACGAGTTACCGTCATTTAGTGTTTCGTAGAGGCTGCTCGCCTTGATGGCCGCAGGTTTTCCCAGCCCCAAATAGTTGTTGCATGCCGTTCGGGTGATGTCAAAGATCGAGCCAGTGACTTGTTCAACCTCGCCACCATCGGTGTCAACGTCATCACCGCATCCCTGCCTCGTTCCCATTGTCCAATTACCTGGGTCATCCCCGGAAACCACGGGATAGTCGGTGACGGTTGCCGGGTCATAATACGCCGGTGCCACGGTCGAATTGAAGGTCCAAGATACCATACCGAACTTGAGGCACATTGCATCATAACCAAGAACATTGAGCATTGCGGTAACTTGGCTGGCGGTGTGGCCTGTGAAGCAGTAGACCACGATGTCCTTGTTGATAGGTAGTTTTGAGATATTCTCTTCGGTGAACACACTTGTCCATGGGATGTTGACCGCACCGGGTATGTGACCAATAGCATATTGGCTCTCGCTTCGGACGCTCAGGATGAACGGATCGTTACTTGCATAGTTATCGTTGAGGTTGTTATATAATGCCTCAGCGGTGATCATTGTACTCTTCCCGGCACTTAAAAAATCGTTTGTTGCACCAAGAATGACCTCTGCTGTGTCAGCGATAACCGCGCTATCCAAATCCCCTGCGTCTTCGCCAAGAGAAGTCGGATAGTTATGGCAGTCAGTTGCCTTGTTATACGCCGAAGGTGCGATAGTCGAATTTGATGACCATCCACTCATTCCCCACTTAAGTGCGGTGGCATTGTATCCATTGACATTGAGCAGTGCTGTTGCCTGGCTGGCAGTGTGCCCGGTGTAACATACGACAACGATCTGCGTGTTGTCATCAGGCAACTTCGATAAGTTCTCCTCGGTGAACAATGTTTTAAAACCGATGTTTATTGCACCGGGTATATGCCCTATCTCGTATTGTGATGATGACCTAATGCTGAGTACAAATGGGTTGTTGTTTGAATCACCATCATTGAGATTGTCAGATAGATCTTGACCCATTATAGCTGGTGGCTTTCCCGAACTCAGATAAGCATTAATACCTGCACCCAGATCGACTTCTTCAGCCTCCCCGCCTGAATCTGCAGGTGCAGGATCAGATGTAGGTTCATCGCCTCCACAGCGACTGCCTGTTGTTGTCCAAGTTCCAGGTGTACTGCCTGTAACCGTAGGATAAGCGGAAGTAGGTGCAGTATAATATGCATTTCCTGTAACCGTTTCGTTTGTAGTCCAGGAGCACATACCCCATTTAAGACAGACCGCATCATAATCCATGAGATTAAGCAGTGCAGTTATCTGACTGGCTGTATGTCCAGTGTAACAGTAGACTACGATCTGTTTGTTAGTTGGTAACTTCGATAAGTTCTCCTCGGTGAACACTCTCGTCCATGGTATGTTGACTGCTCCAGGTATGTGACCTATAGCATATTGCGTTTCACTCCTGACACTTAGAATGAATGGATCATTACCCGCGTAATTGTCATTGAGGTTCACATATAATGCCTCTGCGGTGATCATTGTAGACTTTCCACTGGCTAGAAATGCGTTCGTCGCGGCCAGCATGCCATCGGCCGATAGCTTTACCTCTTCTTCTTCTTCTTTCTTCTCCTTTTCCTCACTTTTGATGAAGGAGAAAAATCCTATGGAACATACTAATAGGACAACACAAATCACAGCCAAAACCTTGTCTTCAATTTTTGTCATTTTTTTAACCTCCAATTATCTAAAAAGCCGTAAGCTTCCCGGTTCGTTCATTCCATTTGACGAATATGTACCACAGTAATAGTATCAACAGCATAATTACAACGGCTCCGAAATATGTGAAATTATCAGGGAGGAACACTTGCTGTTTCATCGCTTCGGGCAGCATATCCATGAAAGCGGGTTGTATATATTCCGCAGTCAATGGTGCGGTAATAATTATTCCGATAAGTGCGAGCCAGAGCTTTACATGACCTTCACCAGCGCGCCATGTTGAGCCTACCGTGCAACCGCCTGCGATGGTCATGCCAAAACCAAAGATTATGCCGCCTACGATCGCGGGTGCCCAAAAATTAAATGCAACCATGGTCATCTCACCACCAAGCCCCATGATCTTCAGGGTTGTAAAACCCAGGATTCCTACAATTAATCCAGCCATTATAGCTAATGCAGGATCGGCATCACCTGTCATAAATGGTTCACGTAATGAGCGAACTACACACCAACGTGATCGCTGGAGAACCATGCCAATTACCAGTCCGAATAATACAAAACCTATCAGGACCTTTTCGGTTCCACTATCATAGGTTAATGCGATCAATGCACCGATAATAATAACAATAAGCCCCGCTAGCGGTTGTAGTGAAGTGCCTTTTGTTTTTGCCGACAGAAACGTCCAAGATTTACCAGAGCTTACACCCGGATGGTTCATCATTTCCCAAACTAAATATTTTACAGCGAAAAATACACCAATTATCAGGCCTATTACAAATATTATTGCACCCCCGGATAGTGCCGCCCAACCACTGAAAAAGTTTCCAATTGTGCAGCCCATACCCAATATACAGCCAATACCCATCAGTATACCACCTAGTAGTCCCTTTCCAAGTTCTCCACCCGGGGAGACACGAATGGCAAACTCTTTAGCTAGGAGCGCGCTTGCGAGCGCACCCAGAAGCATTAAGACCGAAAGCATTCCATACCGATGTTCAGTTAGTTTCGTAACACCGTTAGGTGCTGATTCGTCGAGAGATATACCCATGTAATCAAATAAATTCTGCCCCCAATTCAGGATCCCACCGCTTGAGCCCCAGGGTGACGCGATAAGGAATAGATAAACACTCAATATTGCCAGGATGATGCTTCCAACCCACATCTCCCAGGAGTGCCCGAACAAAGTTCCATAAAGTTCATTGAATATACCTTTTTCAGATGGCTCCTCAGAATCATCCGAGTCTTCTGAAGGTAGTTCTTCCGTAGAATCCTCATCCGAGTCTGTTTCTTCTATTGTTGTATCTTCGGACAGTTCTTCTTCGGACAGCTCTTCTTCGAACGACTCTTCTTCGAGCGGCTCTTCGGATGGCGTTTCCTCCAAAACTTTATCTTTAGATGACTTTTTAGATTTCTTTTTATTAGGCTTTGGCATATAATATTCCCTCCTTTTCATTAGAAATAGAATTACAATTACTCATTATGAAAAAAAATTGCCTTCATTTCATTTAATCGACTATTGATCAGAAAACGTTGATCTTTTCCAACATTATTTATTACATTTAATGTAGAACCGATTAAAGCCCTGTTCCTCTTCCACGCCAAGAAACTCATTGCCGGTTTTTTTGCACCATGCAGGTATATCACCTTTAGAACCAGGGTCCGTACCCAGCAGTTCTAATACTTCACCTTTTTTCATTTTCTTCATAGTTCCTGCCAACTTGAGTATCGGCATAGGGCATGAAAGGCCCTTACAATCCAAGGTTTGATCTGCTTTTCTAGTCATATTTTACCTCCCTATATTTTATTACTTTATTTTCGTAACAGGAATTTGAATGATTCCAGCCGATAGGTTCTTTAACCAGAACCAGAAAGGGTAAAGAAAATACCTGATATAAAAGTTGCGGTTTGGGCAAATCGATGCACATATTAAAAGAACTAGATAATATATTAAAGGAAGGTGCGTTTTGGTTATTTTTAATCATTATTATTTAATAATATAGAATTGTATTCAGACTTTACATACTTCAAAGCCTCTTCGCAATAAACAATGATTCTTCTCCCGATCTAGGTAAAGAAAAAAATTATTATGTTGAGTTCGAATATAGGGATCAGGGGTCGGAAATAGTTGCTAGATGTTAGTTGCTAGTGCTGTGACAATTTAGTTTTTAGACAATGTTTATAAACCAATAATCCATATTGGTGTTATGGATAAAATCAACCTTATAGAAAAAGAGGAAGAATACCTCCACGATTTTTTGAAAAAAGGACGGAAAAGCGCAAGAG
>JAEHCK010000104.1 GCA_020696345.1 Thermoplasmata archaeon
TACATCCAATGGAACATATAACATTGAAGTTGAAAGCGGTGGCCAGTTTTACATTTATGATTACGATAATGATCCAGCAACAACTACAGATTCATCAATTATCACGAGTGCGATCCCAAACGGCCAGCATAGATTTCATTTTTATGTTCAAAAAGACGCAAATTTTGAGATGAAAAACAGCGAACTTCATGAATGTGGTTATTATTTATATGATCCACCAGGCCCCCGTTGGACCAAGGGACTATTCATTGAAGCTAGTAATTCTTTAATTGAAAATTCTATTATAACATATAACCTGTTTGGCGTATGGTTATATTATTATGCTAATAATAGCCAAATTATCAATTCTAGGATATCGCACAACATGGAAACTGGATTATGGGTAGAGGGAGATTGGTACGTGCCTATAACGGGCATAATTATTAGAAATTGTATAATTGCTTCAAATGGCCAAAGTATGTCGGGAAATGCCGGAATTAATTTAGTTTCTGTTGATAACACTGTAATAATTAATTGTAATATCTATCACCATCCCAAGGCTGGTATCTATCTAATTGGCACAAATAATATCCAAATTTCCGAGTGTGATCTTTCAAATAACAATTACGGTATTTGGGATTATGGAGGAAATATAAATACTAATATTAACAATAATACGCTCGTGGGCAATCTCGAATGTGCAATTGTTAATTCTGATAATACACCTTTAGATGCTCAATATAATTATTTTGGCACTAATAATGAAAAACAAATTAAAGCTTCAATTCGTGGAAATAATGTCAATTATTCTAATTGGCAAGAATATCGAGAATCAAATATTCTACATGTGAATACCACTGAAGAATGGAAGAATACACTTAAACATCTTGATAATGGATTAATAATTAATGGAAATTTGACAATTGATAACTCAGAAATAATATTGAATAATAGCTTGGGAAAGAATTTTATTCAGATAAATGGTAAATTGATTTTAAAAAATTCATTCATTAACTTAAATCGAACCAACCCTGAAATTATATCAGTATGGGGTGGATATTCTGTTCGTTATTCATATAATTCATCCGGAGAGTTTTATAATTCTGAATTTCAAGGGCAAAAGGGTATATGTATAAACAACGACGATATGATTATCAGCAATATTACTATCTATGGAAATTTTAGTTTTTTTCCATTTTATGGTTTACTGATCATAGGAGAGAATAATACTATTGAAAATTGTAATATATTGGATAATTTGGTTGGGATCCAAATCAATTTCAATAATACAATTCGAAATTGTAATTTATTTTCCAATAGTAGGGCAATTAATATAGTGGATAATTATAATAAAATCTATAATAATCAGTTCGTTAACAATGGCATAGGAATTCAAATTAATGGTCGAAGTAATGCTAATATTACTAAATCTACGGGTAATTACAATAAAATATTTAATAACAATATTTCTAATAATCAAATAGGAATTCAGGTAACCTCTGGCAATCATAATAATATTACAAGGTCGAATATATCCAACAATACTATGAAAGGAATTATAATATACTCAGGAATTAATAATACGATAACGAATTGTAACATTACCAATAATAGCCAGGAGGGTATATTTATACATAGTCTTGCATCCCCATACTATAATACACCTTACAACAATAAAATATATCATAACAATTTCATCTCTAATGGTAAGAATGCGTCTTCTGCAGGCCAGGCTTTTGACAGCCGTTTTAATAATGAATGGGACAATGGCTACCCAGGTGGTGGTAATTATTGGGATGACTACACGGGTTTGGATGTTTATTCGGGTGAAGGACAAAATATATCGGGTAGTGATGGGTTTGGTGATGTGCCATATAATATTTTAGATAAATCTGCGAAAGATCACTATCCATGGATGAATCCTAATGGGTTAATAGAATTAATATCAGCTCCAGTATTAGAACAAACAACCTCACCGGATAACGATGGTGAATATAGCCTATCCTGGACCTTAGTACCAAATGCAACCAATTACACTGTATATGAACAATTAGAACAAATTCGAGAATTTGATGTGGACTTTAACAATTTCATTGATTTCAAGAGTAAACAAAATGGCACATATCATTATTATGTTCAGGCGAAAAATGATTACGTTGTGAGTAAAAAGAGCAATACAATTTCAATAATTGTAGATTATCCCCCAGATATACCAAAGAATTTTTCTATAGAAACGATCCCAAAAGGAAATACATTGAATATAAATTGGTCACCAAATAAAATTGACACAACTAATTATTCACTTTGGAGTAATAGTACTGGCAAATGGAATATCTTAAGCAATATTTCGCATCCAAATAGTATATATCTTCATACAAACGTAAGTGATGGTATAAAATATTATTATAAACTTCGAGCCTGGGATGGTAGAGGGCAATCATCAAAATTCTCACAAGTAGTCACGGGTATTCCTTGGGATTCGGTGCCTCCATCAACGCCAACGGGCTTGATAATAAATACTATTTCGAATAATTCGATAAAATTACAATGGGAACAAAATAATGATTCTGATCTGGCAGGATATGATATTTATCGAAGTGAAAATGTAAATAATAGTTATAGTAAGATCAATATTAAACCAATTTTAAATAATAGCTTTATTGATATTCATTTAAAAAGTAACACATTATATTATTATAAAATTAAAGCTTTTGATGAGGTGCCAAATTATTCAAATTTTTCAAATGAAGTTTCAAATTTAACATTTAAAACACCGTTAGTAATCGTGTCGTATTCTCCTAAAGGTAATAATGTACCACTGAATTCGGATATAATTATAATTTTTAGCAAACCAATGAACTTCACTTCAGTAGAAACAGCATTTCTGATTCAACCTATAATTGGAGGTGAATTTAGATGGAGCGAAGATCTTCGAACTTTAACATTTATTCCAAATGAATACTTGGTTGAAAATACATTATATGTTATAACGATATTAGCTCGAGCAATGGATATTGAAAATATTTCATTATCTATGATCTTCAGTTGGGAGTTTAAAACATCAAGTATTTCATTACCCAGAATAATATCATTTCAACCACAAGGTAAATTTGTGTCAACTAAAACAAATTTATCGATATTATTCAATATTGAGATGGATAAAGATTCAGTGAAGGCTGCATTTTCGATTATACCTTACACTAAGGGTAAATTCTACTGGTCTTTAAATAATCTGAATTTGACCTTTATCCCAGATGAAAAATTACTTGAAATCACTCAATATTTTATTACAGTTAATAAAAGCGCCCATGATCATGATGGAAAAACATTAGTTTCTAAATTTTCCTGGAATTTTACAACTGGAGATTTCACACCACCAGATATCATTTCATATTCACCAACAGGAAAAGATGTTGCTGTTGATTCTGTAATTACTATTATTTTTAGTGAAGAAATGAACAAAACATCAGTACAAGAGAATTTTAAAATTACAAATAATATCGAAGGCAGATTTGATTGGCGGGAAAACACGATCGTATTTATTCCAATAAATAATTTAAGCTATGGAACAACCTATAAATTAGTTCTTTCAATTCAAGCAACAGATCTTTATGGAAATAAATTAAAAGAAAATATTACTTGGGAGTTTACAACTGAAAAGAGTAAAGATGATTCTCATCCCAAAGGAGAGAATGATGCTATTTTTCTATACCTTGGAATTAGTTGTATAATTTTAATAATTATGTTATTATTAATTTTTATTTTAAATAAAAAGAAATTACTTCCAGTTGGATTATTCAGAAAAAAAGTTATCGATAAATCAGAATCATTAGATAACTCTCAAAAAGAACCTAAAGAACTTTTAAAAATACCAAGACCACCCAGTAAGAATCCAAATAGCGATCAAAATATACAACAAACCCCCACACTCAAGTAGTACAACAAAATCTATGCTCCACCTGCGGACAACCATTAACTTGTTATTCTCAAAATAATAGATATTATTGTTACCAGTGTAAAAAATATGAATGGTTCTTTTTTGTTGAGTGGCTGGCGCAGGTTCTGATCAATGATTATTCATAAGATCCGTAATGTGCCCCATTTTATCACTACAACATATTAAGTTTCTCAAGAACTGATTTCTGAAGCTTTGTTATACCCCTCCTGCCTCCGAATATAATTCTCAACAACCTCAAATCCTTGTCCAACAGAGCCATGATAATTCGAGGGTGCCCAGAGATGTTTCTTCACTTGCTGTTTCAACTCAGGAAACTCCTTTCGAAGAAGATACGATGATGCACACTTTATTCGCATCGCGATTATACTGGGTGGGAGCTTGGGCGGATATTTGAAAAATAAATGAACATGTTCAGGATTAACCGCCATTCGAATTATCTGCACATCCAACTTCCTGGCAACTGATCTGATGATCTGCTCACACCTTTCTGCAATATCGCCATAAAGCAGGGGCAACCGGAACTTTGTGCAAAAGACCATGTGATCTGTCAGTAAAGAAACGGAATGGCGGTCATGTCGTAAACTCCAGCGTCTATATTTTGTATCTTTTTTGGATTTCATAGGGTTTTTCCATGGTTGGCTAAAGTGAATAATACTTGACACACTCTGCGTTAAAGGGGAGGAATCCTCTTAAACCCCTCTTTCATTATCGGATAGTGGGATGGCTTGCCATCCCACAAGTGGATAAGAAAAGTGAGAGGGTGTAAGGGGGAGATTCTTCTTCCCCTTATTCGGAGAGTGGACAGTTTTATCACTTTTAGACAATTTGCCGGTATGAAATCCGTAAAAATTATATGAATTTGCCTGCTTTTTGCGAAGGTCTTTTATCTATGTCCATCATTATCTTTCTTTAGGTTGTATCAAAGGTATTGAAGATATCTTTACAAAATGGTGGAAGAATTACTTTTATTTTTATACCAAATATCATTATACCCATCCAAGAGCAATTAAAGAATTTTTAGATCAAGGATTTTAATCCGTAAAAACCGGTTTTTTAGTCATATTTCACATGGAAAACAAATTAAATGAAAAATAAATAATTTTTCTCCTACCACCATTGATGTTCAGCTTGATTATATAGAGATATTTCCGAATCGTATTCGAGTAAAGAGCCCAGGATTATTGGTTAAGCCTATCATTTTGGAATCTGTAAAACAACTTAAACTGCTAGTTTGCGTCAGGAGACCGTCAAGTTTGCGTCAGGTTCTTACGCTTCAGCAGTCACTTCACCTAACAGCGACTACACGACTTCGTTTCGCTCTGTCCAAATTGGCTTTCGATGGTCGCCAACTTCGTATATCCACCGGCCGATTAACCCCCATAACTCCATACACTATTTAGAGGTCTCCCATCCCCCAACGATTGTAAACGATAATTCATTAAAGTGGTCTCCAAACGATCCCAAGCGATCATTACTTGGAGTGGTCCCCCCTCCCTAAGTGGTTTACATTAGTGATCCATCGAAACGGTCGATGATTAAAATCAATAACATTAACTCAATTTGAATCAAACCCTTATAATTAAATACTGCCAAAACATTTCGATTTCGATGCCAAATAAAACAAAAAAACACTATAAAATACCGGAGGATGAAAATGTGTTACCTGCGATCCAACGGGTGATACTTCGACACGGGACAATAAACTCACAACGGCAGTTGAAACAATTTGTACAAAATGAATTGAAGGGTCTTAACCCGTTATATCAGGTGGGTGGCGTACGTGTACGAACGTTGGCAATAAGATCCAAATTCATTCAATGTGAGATAAAATATCGCACTTGGCCCGA
This sequence comes from Thermoplasmata archaeon, assembly GCA_020696345.1. Lineage (GTDB taxonomy): Archaea > Thermoplasmatota > Penumbrarchaeia > JAEHCK01 > JAEHCK01 > JAEHCK01. Next base: position 5,785 of record JAEHCK010000104.1, read on the forward strand.
CCATAAAAATAAATTAAAGCGCTGCCCGGTCTGTGATGGGTCGGTGAGTAAAATTAAAAATAGAACATTATTGGGTGAGGTAATAACTCTTGGATTTAAATGCACCAATTGTCCATATAATACTTATCTACCAATTAAGATCCCGGCGCGATATATTTTTTCGGCACGCAGGATATGAGCATGAAAAAGTATTGTTGAACAGTGGCGGTGTTCATTTGATGTTGAACAGTAGCCGTGTTCACTTGATGCTGAACAGAAGCCAGGTTGTGTTGATGTTGAATAGAAACCAGGTTGAGTTGACGGTGAAAAGAAGCCAGGTTGAGTTGATGTTGAACAGAAACCGGCTTCTGTCAATCAACAATCCATCCAGGCTTCTGCCAATCAACGATCCATCACGGCTTCTGTCAATCAACAATCCATCACGGCTACCGCAAATCAATAACCCTGCTAGTAATTGCCACGTCAAACAGTGTTCGGAAAAATATTTTGCTATTTAGGTCGATATAACTCTTGAATATAAGTTGATATACCTGTGGGGAGTTGTGCAAGTATGTCCGAAAAAGACAAACCCGAACGTAAACGTATCCATGCAACCGGAAGCATGAAGGAGATCATGATAAATTATTTCCATGAACTCGATTCGGCCTCGAACGATCCGAACGATTTGGTGGCATGGTGCACCAGTGTGGGGCCCGCCGAGCTTCTGCTGAGTTTCGGTTTCAAGGTGTACTATCCCGAGAACCATGGCGCCATGCTTGGCACCTCACGGATGGCAACCGGGCTCATACCTGTGGCCAATGCGATTGGATACTCGCCCGATATTTGCTCATACCTGACCAGCGATATCGGTTCGTTCGTTAAACATGAATCGCCCATGTTAACAAACTTTGACATGAAAGAGTTCCCCAAACCGGATGTTCTGGCATATAATACCAACCAGTGTCGTGATGTTCAGGAATGGTTTTCGTTTTATTCGCGTAAGTTCGATGTGCCGTTGATCGGTGTCAATGCACCCGATAAGATTGATAACCTTCAGGAAGAACATATACATTCAAACGAGGGTCAATTCAAATTATTGGTGGAACCACTGGAGAAGATAAGTGGAAATGTCTATAATGAAGGCAAATTGAAGGAGGTGATCAGGCTTTCCAAGAACTGTACCGAACTCTGGCGGCAGGTTCTGGAGACTGCCGCGCACTCACCATCCCCACTCACGTTCTTTGACGGGTGTATACATATGGGTCCGGCAGTAGTGCTTCGCGGGTCACAGACCGCGGTGGATTATTACGAGCTGCTGTTAAAAGAGCTCAAGGAAAGGAACGAAAATAATATGGGTGCAATAGCTAACGAGCAATTCAGGCTCTATTGGGATGGCATGCCCATCTGGGGTAAACTGCGCAGTCTGTCCAACTTATTTTCCGAACTGGATACTTGTATGGTTGCATCTACATATTGCAACAGCTGGATATTTTCCGGTTTCGATCCCGAGCGGCCATTTTATGGTATGGCGAAAGCGTACACCGAGATATTTATCAACCGCTCCGAACGAATTAAAGAACAATATATCGAAAATATGGTGAAAAAATATAATTGCGATGGCGTAATATTTCATGATGCCAAGACATGTCCCAGTAACTCCAATGCACGTTACGGCATGCCCGAGCGCCTGAAAGAATCCGGCGTTCCCACATTGGTTCTGGATGGTGATCTGAACGACCTGCGATGTTATTCGGAAGAGCAGAGCATAACCAAGATCCAGGCGTTCATCGAGCAGCTTCAGGGAAATATATAGAAAATGTAGATAACAATTAAATGTTATGATGTTAAAAAATTATAATGGAATGAGAACAATGAAAGAATATTTCTTGGGTATAGATGTTGGTGCGGCAGCGACCAAGGCCGTATTGATCGACGACTCAAAGCAGATATTAGCCAGCTCGGTTCTACCCTCGGGTGTGGATTTTTCCAAGGCAGCCACGACCGCACGGGACCAAGTTTTGGAAAAAATAGATATACCCTTTGAAAAGATCAAATTCATCGTATCTACTGGCTATGGTCGAAACAATGTGGAATTTGCAAATGATAAAAAGACCGAGATCAACTGTCATGCTCGTGGGGTGTACCATTATTATCAAGAGAACTGTTTGATCGTTGATATCGGCGGCCAGGATAACAAGATCATCAAGATCGATATATCGGGAAAACTTCTGGGCTTTAAGATGAATCGTAAATGTGCGGCCGGGACTGGCACGTTCTTGGAAGAGATCGCTGCACGATTGGGCATACCCCGAGAAGAGATGGACGCAATGGCACGAAAAGCCACCACAAACATAGCGATAAATAGCTATTGTACGGTATTTGCCTCCACCGAGATATTATCAAGAATTCGAGAGGGCGAAAGTGTGGAAAATATGGTGCGCGGCGCCTTTCACGCGGTAGTGGCTCGTATAATCGAACTGGGATTATTGATCCGTGATAATGAAAAGATAGTGATGACCGGCGGCGTTATCCAGCATAACCCGTATATCGCCGAGCTGCTCGAGGAGCAATTGGGGATCAAGATAGAAGTACCCCCAAAACCGCAGGTGATCGGTGCACTCGGTGCGGCGCTGGTTGCATGCGAGATCTCTAATAGATCTGATAAATAATTAAAAAATTAGGTTGGTGTAATATCAATGGATAAAGCAATCATCGATAAGATCCAAGATATCGTGGGTTTTGACAATGTGATCGAATCCGAGATCGACCGTATCTGCTACTCACGCGACATGTCGGTGCACCAATGTTTACCGGACCTGATCGTATTTGTTACAAATGTTGATCAAATTCAAAATATTATGAAACTTGCAAATGACAATCGTATCCCAGTGACACCACGCGGCGCAGGAACAAGCGTTACGGGTGCGGTCATACCCAGGTACGGCGGGATAGTTCTGGACTTGCATAAAATGAACCGGATCAAACATATCGACCGTGAAAATGGTTATGCAGTGATAGAGCCCGGTGTGATCTGCGGTGAGCTCAATTCCGTGTTAGCGCCTACTCATTTCTTTCCACCGGACCCCGGGTCGTCGGCGATCTGCACGGTTGGCGGTATGTGTTCAACCAATGCCAGCGGTTTGCGTGCGCTCAAATACGGTACCACGAAAGACCACATCTTGGGTTTGAAATTGGTCATGGCTGACGGCACTATGATCCACACGGGAACCAAGGCGCCCAAGACGTCGGCCGGGTATGATCTGACACATCTATTTATCAATTCCGAAGGTACGCTGGGTATCATCACAGAAATTATTGTAAAATTCCAACCGATACCCGAGTATACTGCCATGGTCTCATCATCCTTTACTAACATCAACGACGCTGGTGATGCCATCACGGAGATACTTATTTCAGGTATCGAGCTGTGTGCGGCCGAGATCATGGATAAGATGAGCCTGGATGTTGTTAACGAAGCCATGAATTTAAATATCTCACACGATGTGGAAGCACTGGTGATCATGGAAGTTGACGGCCATAAAGAGGCCGTGTTAAAACAAATAGAGAGGATCGAGGAGATCTCGAAAAAGCATAATGGTTTGGGGATCAGGTCCACCGATGTGCCACAGGAACGCGCCGAGCTATGGAAAGCTCGCTCGGGGCTTGTATCGTCGCTTTCTCGATCAAAACCGGGCTACAGGTTGATACCGATCGTCGAGGATTTCGGTGTGCCTATCACCAAAATACCGGACGCCATTCGCGGTGCGCAGACGATCTCGAAAGAGAATGATATATTGATCGCAAACTTTGGCCATGTGGGCGATGGTAATCTGCATACCACATTCGTTCTGGATGTTCGTGATAAGAATGAGTGGGATAAGGTCCGTGTGGTGGCCGACCAATTATTGGATCTTGCACTATCACTGGACGGTACCATCACTGCCGAGCACGGGACCGGTTTGGCAAAATCACCGTTCATAGGCCGTGAACTTGGTAAGGGTCTCGAGGTCATGCGCAAGATCAAAAATGCCCTAGACCCCAATAATATCCTGAACCCCGGCAAGATGGGTTTGGATGCCAGTGTGACCGATATTTATGATAACTTTGCATATAAGGATCTGGTCCAGCATCCGGAAAAATTGAATTCGTTTGGCACCGAAATAGATAATGAGATCCTGGCCTGTGTACAATGCGGTTTCTGTCGGTCAGGGTGCCCCACATTTGATGTATCCCATCTCGAGTCGCTAAATGCACGAGGGCGCATTGAGTTGTGCTACGGCATCCTATGCGGCGCCATCGAGCCAACAGCAGAATTGGCCGAGCGCTTGTTTAAGTGCACCACATGTATGAACTGCACAGTGGTATGCCCGTCGAGGATCAAGGTTGTGGATGTTGTGGAAAAGGTCAGAGCCTTCCTGGTCAACAAGGGATTGGGCCTGAAAAAGCATAAACTGATAGAGCAGAACATCGAAAAATACCATAACCCGTTCGGTGAAGATACCAAACCGCGTGAAGAATTGAAAGCATTGTGTGAAAACGGTGCTGCAGAGACCATTAATCCATCGGGGGGTGACGAGCCATGATCCTATATTTCGCAGGCTGCATGGCTACTTATCGTACTCAGAACATTGCAAAGACCACAATAGAACTGCTGAAAAAACTTGATGCCGATCTCATCATGCTGGGTGAGGATGAATGGTGCTGCGGATCTGTTCTACTCAGAACAGGTAATGTGGAGAGTGCAAAACGTTTAATGGAGCATAATGTGGATGCGATCAAGGCAGTTGGTGCGGATACCGTGATCACCTCGTGTGCGGGCTGCTATCGGACGATCAAGCAGGATTATCCAAAGTATCTGGGAGAATTAGGTTTCACGGTGCTGCATACACCCGAATATGTGCTTAAGTTTCTTGATGAGGGGAAACTCAAATTCAAACCGCTGGAAAAAAGTGTAAAAGTAACCTACCATGATCCGTGCCACCTGGGGCGGCACATGAACATTTACGAACCACCTCGCAAAGTACTAAAGGCCATAGATGGTCTGGAACTTGTGGAGATGTCGCGAACGCGAGAGAATGCCCGCTGCTGTGGTTCGGGCGGTGGTGTTCAATCTGGATATAAGGCGATCTCACAAGATATGGCGGAAACACGTGTTCAAGACGCACTTGACACAAATGCGAAGATCCTGACCTCGGCCTGCCCGTTTTGTACTTTTGCACTGCGCTCTGCTGCAGAACGCTTGAATGTACAGGAGCACTTGGAAGTAAATGATTTTTCAGAATTGATCACTGATCGAATTGAAAAAGTTGAATGAATAGATCAACAAGAATGCGATTTATTATTACTGAGCAGGGGAATGTGATTAGCTGATGATGAATATGGGAATGTGATTAGTTGGTGATGAATATGGGAATGGGGAATAGGATCACGCTTCCCGTCTAGGCATCAAACAATCCATTCCCCTATCATCTTAATTTAATCCATTCCCGTACATGCATTAATTGATCAAATCAAATAAGCAGTAGTTTATCCATTTTACACCCCTCACCAAGTGTTATCCATCGATAACTAATCGAAACGGTCACCCCTCCCCAAACGATTGTAAACGATAATTCATTGCAGTGGTCTCCACGATTCCAAACGATCATTACTTACAGTGGTCTCCCCTCCATCAAAAATGTTAATGCTTATTAGACATATTATGTTTGATCACTTTGCCTGAACAAACACATCTGGAATGGACCGAAAAATACAGACCCAAAACCTTGAAACAGGTCAGAGGTAATGATAAAGCAATAAGTGATATTGTTAAATGGGCGAATGCCTGGGAGAAAGGAACACCAACAAAAAAGGGGCTGGTTCTGGTTGGTAAGCCCGGGACAGGAAAGACCAGTACAGTATATGCACTGGCAAACGACCTTAACTGGGGAATAATCGAACTGAATGCCTCTGATGCCCGTAATAATGAGAATATAAGAAAAATAGCGCTGGCAGGCTCGGTTAATGAAACATTCACCGTTTCCGGTGAATTTATTTCTGTGTATTCTGGCGGACGAAAACTCATCATGTTAGATGAGGCTGATAATCTATTCGAACGTATGTCGCGAAAGGACTCGGCACGCGCGGATATGGGCGATCGCGGCGGCAAGGTTGCTATAATCGAGACACTCAGAAAAACCAAGCAACCGGTAATTCTGATCGTGAACGACCTCTATGAATTAACAAAAAATACCGGCGCACCGATCAAATATTTAACCGAGATCGTGAAATTTAAAAAGATACGGCAGCCAACTATTAGATTGCTTTTAAAACAGATAAGTGACCTTGAGGGGATCGATATATCGAATGATGTCCTGGACACGCTTAGTAAACGGGCAGATGGCGATGCACGATCAGCCATAAACGACCTGCAATCACTTGCCATAGGTAATAAGAAGATAACATCAGACCAGCTCAAAGGGGTAGGCAATCGCAATGTGAAGACCAATATATTTGATGCACTGCGAGGTATATTTCAAAGTATTGACGCCGAACGCGCACGTAAGGCTGCGTGGGACCTGGACGAATCACCGGAGGACCTCATTCTGTGGCTCGACGAGAATCTACCACTCGAATATCGTCGGCCTATGGACCTATGGAGGGGGTATTCTGTCCTGAGCAAGGCAGATGTGTTCATGGGTAGGATCAGACGCAGACAATATTATGGCCTTTGGGCGTATGCTAAAGATCTAATGACGGCGGGTATTGCTATGGCCAAACATGAAAGGTACCATGGTTGGGTCAATTACAAGTTCCCGTCTTGGCTGCTGAAGATGTCAAGAACCAAAGAGATGCGACGATTACAAAAAAACATTAGCAAAAAGATCGGTGCACATTGCCACACCTCCTCAAGAACAGTAAGAAGAGATATTCTACCATATTTCAAATATATATACCGATGCGATCATGATTTTGCAGTGAATATGAGCATCAACCTGGATATTGCAAATGAAGAGCTCAGCTGGTTGTTGGATGAAAAGCCTACTTCTAATAAAGTTAAATACCTGCTAAATGAGATAAAAAAGACCTTAGACCGTTCTGGTTCGGGATCAACCAAAGTTAAGAAAGACACTGCACCATCGATCTTTTCCGATACGACCACACCACCATCGGGTGATGATGTTGATGGCCCGGTACCGAATACCATATATGACAGCTCTGACCCGCACAAAGAAACTGCGACCACCACTGAACCGGAAAAAAAGGCCGAGGTTGATGTGTCCAAAAAAGATGAGAAAAAGATACAAAAAAATCTGTTCGATTACTGAGCCCGATACAAATTTACCAATCCGGTTTGATCTTATGGTATTTTACTTTATACTTTCTTTTGGTGATATCTGAGATCTCCAGTAACCACCGGTCATCCACGTCTTTTAAGTTGTATCTGTTTATCCAATCTATGATCCGAAATACTTCTTCTCGCAGCTCTGGGTCCCTATCCATATTCTGCTCGTTCCATTTCAAATTGAATTCGGCCTCTTCCTTCAGCCCATTTTTCAATAATAATGGTATAAATGTATATTGCCAATTCACCATTTCATTTGGGCTGATCCTGCCTTTCTGGAACGGGTTCCTTTCCACGGCAACGATCTGATGAAAGCGCCAGAGTTTCAAAACCCTATCATATATAATGCCAAAGAGCAGTGCAATTGAAAATGTAAATAAGAAATAGATCATTATTATTAACCAATCAAGTTTTTCGGGAATTCCAAGGTCCACCAGGATCCAACCATATTCACTGTAAAGTGGTATGGTTAAGTTTAAGCACATCAATGCAACGGCCACGATGCCGCCTACTTGCTGAAAGCGCCATATATGTTTCATCAAGCTTTTCCTGGGTGATTCCATTATCAGTACCTCATTTTTTTACTACATCTTTTGTTTTTGGCGAATATGATTTTTTTACGATCAGTTCAAGATCTTTTAGCCAGCGTTTGTCGGCCGGCTTTAATTTATATTCATTGATCCATTGAACAATACGGTTAACATCCTTACGCAAAACTGGATCGCCTTCCATGTTCTGTTCGACCCATTTACCAGAAAACTCCGCTTCGTTCTTCAAACCCATCTTTTTTAAAAGTGGTATCCAAAAATATTTCCTATTCAGTACAGCTTTTGCAGCAAGTTTTTCTTTTGCATACGGCTGACGCTCGACCAATACTATTTGGTGTTGTATCCAGAGCTTGAAGACCACATCATAAATCAATCCAACTATTACCGCACCAGAAAAAATTGTTAAAAAGATAATGAGTACTATCAACCAATTATCGCTCCGAGAGATACCCAATTCGTGAAAACGCCAATCTACAAATGGCAGCAATTGAAGTGTTAATGTCAATGATAAACCGATGATCATGATCATTGAATTGATCTGCTGGAAGCGCCAGACCATCAGCATAAGTGCTTTTTTTAGACCGCCCATTTTTGTACCTCTGAATCATAATCATTGATTGTATAAATATTTTTCTTGGTTAATAAAACAGTTAAATTCCCAAACTTCCCAAAACAAATGCCGCAAGTGCAACCGCCATGCCACCTTTCAGAGCTTGCGAGGCAAAGCTGGGATTGCGCTGGAAGTATATTATGGTCATGATGAACAAGATGTCTGCCGGGATGATGATATAGATGTAATATATACTTAATTTTTCAAATCCTAAAAATGGTATGTACTCAGGTAACACCGGTAATGGACTCAGTACAACTGCGATCGTTAAGAAAATACCCGCAACTATACTGGCATTTCCAACACCGATCTTTTTAGGTAGCGATACACGGTCCACATCACCCGCCAAATCCTCGATATCTTTAACAATTTCGCGCGTTAAAGTTGCCAGAAATGCCAGAACCGATAAAAGTATCACGACATCGAACTTTAGTACTGTAGCAGCACCAAAGATAAATAACAAAGCCACTAAAATACTGATCGTAATATTGCCGATGAATCCTTTGCGCTTTAACCAGACCTCATAACCGATCATGAGCAGCATTGCTACTATTAGAATTAGCAGCATTGTGAGATTGACCAAAAACCCAAGAATGATCAACAATACATATATCAATCCTGCGGCAGTTATCACATCTTTAGCCTGAACTCTGCCTGACGGTATCGGCCGGTCAGGATGGTTGATGCGGTCAAGATCACGGTCGAAATAATCATTCATCATATTTCCCGCTGCCATGAAGAAAAATGCGATCATCATTCCCAATGAAAGTTCGAAGGCATATTTGAAGCTGAATATCTCATGACCGATACCGACCAACGCACCAAGGATCACACCAACCACACCCATGATACAATTGACGGGTCGGAGTATTTTTAAGTCCGCAAACATTAATTATGTAAATGAGTCAAACTATTTTAATTTTAATCGATAATTGATAAAAAAAATTGAGTTTGTAGGATAATTTGTAGAATTGGTGTTGGATTGATAATTTGCTGAATTGGCATTGGGTTAATAATTTGCTGAATTGATGCTGGGTTGATAATTTGCCGAGTTGATATTGGTTTGATCAAGACATCGACATCCTATCAAATCATCAGGATATTGACATCCTATCAAATTATCAGGATATTGACATCCTATCAAATTATCAGGATATTGACATCCTATCAAATTATCAAAAAATCGACATCCCGTTAATGAATCGAAATATAGAACATCCCATTAAAAAATCATTAATATTATAACGCCCGTCTTTGTAGTTTGATATAATATCTCGTCACATACCCGGCAATTCTGTTGCGCATGATCTTTGTAGACACATCTGTAAACTGTGCGACCTTCATTTTGTTTGATTGAAAATCTTTATTGAATTCGTTTGGGAATTTCTCTAATAGTTCCATTGCAGTGCGTTTGATATACTTTTGCCGGATATTACCCATTATAACACCATAATTTTCCTACTTGATTCTGTTGGGTAGGGCTGAATGCTCTTTTATTATTTTAAATTTCCTTTTTTCGATCTTATATAATTTTGGTTCCTCTCCCGATTTAGGGAAAATAAGATCATTTATAATGAGGAAAATTGTGAATCGTTAATACAAACCCTTTTACATTAACATTGAAATAATGCATTTTGTCATGCAAAAGCGTTCACGGAAAAAATGTGGCATAAGGCCACAA
>JAEHCK010000243.1 GCA_020696345.1 Thermoplasmata archaeon
AATCCTTAAAACAAACTATTGAATGGACATTGGCAAATACAAAATGGTTGGAGATTTAGGAGACAAGATGAAATGCGTGGACGGTTGTGAATTTCAAAGTTTTAATGGTAAAATATTTAAATGTACAATATATGAAAATAAATTAAGTTGTTATAAAGAAAATGGTAACGTGGAAGTCATTAGATGCAATCAATGTATTGAAGATGCCATTGAATACACACTTACAAGGAGAAAAAATGAACTTGATAGAATGGCGCAAGATGAAGAAAATGGAAAATAAAGATTATTTTCATATAAAACTTAAAATAGGTGATAAATTTCTTTATGGAACACAACAAATAGGACAAGTAGAAACAAAAAAACCAGGCGATAAAATAAATTTTTTCACAGTTTTAAATATATCAAATAAAAATTGTGAATATGTATTATCATTTGATGAAATTAAAAAATAGGGAGGATTTATGACAATTTTAGAAAAAGTTGACGGAACACCGGATATAAAATCAAATCCAAATGCAAATGTAAATAACCCAGGAATTAGTGTTTTTAGAATTGATTACACTATAAACAAAGCAGAATGGAAAGCATGTATTGCGGCGTATTCAGCCGAAGAAGCCCAAAGATATTTACAAGAGCTTTTCGGGAACGTCATGGTAAAATCAGTCGGACTGGAAACAAGACTTGATGCAATATCAAACGAATTAAGAGAAACAATTTTAACAGGTTCAAAACGTAAACCGGGACGACCAAAGAAAAAAGTTTAAAAATGGAGGTAAAATGTTAGGTGTCTTTAATATAAAAGAAGACTTGTGGAAAATATTATCTAAATCACGGAAAATGATCACCCTGGAACACTTTCCAGATGTTTCAGGGATTTTCATTGATTGGGTCAAAAAAGATCATCTTGAATATCCAAAACAAGCGGCAATTATTGAACACTATGTTAAAAAAGGTGTGCCAATAATAATTTATGATAGATTTTTAACACTTGGAAAGAAAGAATTTAATTGGCTAAAGAAATTTGATATAAGTTTTTTTGAACCAGCTATAAATAATCGGACCGGGTTTGAATATGTACCGCAATGGACAGATGGTTATTTTTATGATTCGTTGTTTGTAATAGAAGATGAAAAACGAAAATATGACCTTATTCATACAGGAATATTATCTGATAGAATGGCATCCTTTGAAAAATATTATTTGAAATATGCCGGACTTTTCCCAAAGAAAAATGTTGTGTATGACTCGGAATTGAACGATAAAAAGATTATTGATTATTGTGATTATAACCTGAATAAAGTCTCAGGAATCAATCTTAATGACGCTTCCTTTGTGATTTTAATTGGGTCAGCAACTGAATATCGCATAGGTTATCTAAGGAATGATTTATTCGACTTAATGAAAGCAGGAATTGTACCTTTGTTACCACATGAACACAGATTTTTCGGAACAGTATTTAATCACTTTATAATATCAGATATAAATGATCTTGATTATTATGTTTGTCATTATCCAAAAATTAAAGGGGTGCTTTTAGAAGAATTATATGAAAATCTTTTGGATCAATATCCTGAATTTAAAATTTCTTTTATAGTAGACAAAATAAACAATTATGTTTGATGATATAATCAAAGAACCAAAACCATATTACGATAAAGAAGGATGCTGGAATTGTAAATTCACAACACCACATTATCCAAATGTTCTATATTGCCGGCACTTTAAAAAATATATGTCAACAGATGACGGCTCAGACTGCGAAATGTATGAGGAAAGGAAAAAATAAATGGAAGAAAACGGTAATAAAATAAAAATTATACATGAAGATGAAAATCCAGAACTTTTAGTAGTGACACCACTATTGCCTGATCATAAAATTTCAAAAGAAACAAAAACAAGTATAAAACGAAATAAAATCAAAAAATTATGGATCAGCTCGGAAGGTACAAACAACATTCCAATGAACGCAAAATATGGTCTGCTTTGGGCAAACAAGATGGAATATAACATACCATTTTATATTATGATCGACCGCGATATTATTTTGGGCCGGGAGATGTTAGATAGAATGGCAAAAAATCTTGTTCAAAACCACGCTAAACAAAATAAAGTTGTTTATACATATGCAAATTTTGAATTTAAAGGACATGTCAATAAAAAATTTCCGTGTCAACCATTTAATATTAATAAATTGATGCAAGGAAATTACATATCATCAAATTCAATGTTTTTTACTCAAATAGTGAATGAAATTGGTCTGGTAACAGATGATCACTTTAAACGACTTTTAGATTGGTGTTTTTTACTCAAATTATTTTATTATGATTATATCGGAACATCTTGTCCAAATGCTTCTTTTGTAGCAACATCAACAAAAGATGATATTTCGGCCGGATCACCGCAGGATTATTGGGTTAAACAACAACGAGTAACGGAATACTTCATTAAACCGATATTAGAAGATAAAGCAAAACAGGGCATTCCGCCCAGTAAATAGGAGAGACAATGGAAGAAATGAAACAGGTTATAGCTATGCTCGTGCAAAGCTTTGTTGAAACAGAAAAAGGAAATCGTGTGACTTCAAACAATATGGTGGGATTTATGCAACAAATTTTTGGTGCATTAGACGGCGAAATTACATTAAAAGAAACACAAACTCAAACTCCAGTAAAAGTAAGACAGGAAGATGTTCCTGGCAACTTTGGCTTGGCAGACAATGAATAATTTATATGTTCAATTATTATCTGATCGGAGAACACTGAAACCCTGGATTTTGAAAAAACACTATGCAAAAAGAATGCCCGGAATCAAATTTGCATGCTTTTCAGGATTTTTAATTAAAGGCATGTTGCCACCTCTTCGGATACATTTATCAAGCATCAAATTTTATCTATACAGGAATAACAGATACACACGGGACATGTTCAAAAATTGAACTGGGCGGGAATGTTTTTCAGACCAGCAAAAACTTCTATGAAAAATACGGTACTCAAAAACGTTCAGAAATATTGAAACTGTATCCGCATGCCATATTTCACATTGACAAT
>JAEHCK010000023.1 GCA_020696345.1 Thermoplasmata archaeon
CATTAACATCTTGGGTTAAAGAATTATGCCTTTTCTCTATGTTTAGCGTATTTTAGAATGATGGATTGTGAATAGTGGATAATGAATAAAATTGTGAGGAGAGAGTACACTACGATCTTTTTCTAAAAACAATCGTTTGAGGTGTGAGGAGACCGTTACCTTTTTGCGAAGTAGATGAGACCGAAGGTCCGAGGTAAACGGTTACTGAGCAGGCTCACCCCGAGTTTTGGGATGACCGTAAAACTTTTTGTGAGGGGTGAGCCAGCACAGCTCGCCGCCAAAAAGTTTCCGTCCTCTTCCCTCTTTCCTGTCACCTATCTCCAATTATCTACCACCTATCACCTAATTTTAATCTACACATCAACATAATTTTCCTCTCACCTCAAGCGAACGACCGAAGGGAGTTCGCGTACTCTACCCTCACCAAGCAACAATCAAGCACCTTTCGCCTACGAAGTAGTACTAACCACCATCTCCAGGCTACCAACCGCCTTCGGGATCGGGGATCAATTCAAGAAGGTCGCCATCTCGAATACTTGAAGTACCAATTGTAATTTGGCCGCGGAGTACCTTTTTTCCATACCTCATCACATACGCACCCGCGTCCTTCTCCCAATAACTTGCAGCACTTTCAATGGTCTCTTCAATGGTATTTTCCAGCTCCAAGTCCATCTCTACTTTATTGCCAGTATCCGCATCGCGAACTGTAACTCTAATTGATGACATGTCTCTCCCTCAAATTGTTATTTGCGTTTAACCTTAAAGGGTTTGGAAAATAAAATATTTTCTACTAAATGAGGTTTGAAGTTAATACCGACTCTGGCAAACCTCATTCAACCATCCACATGAAATATGAACGGAAATCTAAGATTGATCTTCAATTGGTTTGATTTCGAACTCATTACCCTTGGGCTGGATAGCAATGGTTTTTTTGCAGATCGGGCACGAAAATATGGTGGCACTTTCAAACATGACCATTCCAACATTTTCTATGTCAACCTTTGCATTACAATTAGGGCAAATGATATCTGTTATCTTTTCTATGGGATCTTTTTTATTTGGGTTTATGTTCATATAACGCCCCAATCGAGTATAAGTTCTTTAGTAGATTAATTCGAAAGTATAATAATTTAATCCGATGAAATAATAAATAGGGTCAAATTCCAATAATCAAGCACCAATAATCAAATAATAACCAATAACCAATGACCGAATTTTCAAAACATAGATCAAATAACGTTTGAATTATTGAAATTTTGGCAATTGGAGCTTATTTGGTTATTGTTATTTGGAGCTTGGAATTTAATACAGCATTATTTCATTTACCCCATCACCCTTATACCACTGGTTCCATCCTCATTCTCGATCACCTCTATGTTATACTCGATATAATCCTTGACATCTTCGATATGAGTTATAAGCACAATTTGTCTGAATTTATTGGATAACCCGTTCAATGTCTGCATCAAATTGCGTTTCCTATTGGCATCCTGCGACCCGAATATCTCATCTAATATTACAAAGTTCGTGCCCGCGGTGCCAGTTTGTGTAGTGATCACCTGCGAGATGGCAAGGCGCAGACACAGGTTTGCCAGGTCCTCCTCACCTCCCGAAAACCGCTCCAGATGGTATTCCTGACCGTTATCATAGATCAGCACATCATAATTCTCGTTCACCTCCAGCCTGTTATATCTTCCGTCTGTGAGCTCCCGGAACAGCTCGGATGCAAATTGGGTCAGCGCCGGTGCAATGCGCGAAATCATATAATTTCTGAACTTGTTGAACAGCTCGTCCAGTTTATTTAGGTATATCAACTCATCCTCGTACACGTTCACCTTTTCCGTTTGTGCCTGGTATCGCTCGATGTCCTTGGAGCGTGCTTGGACATCCTTCTGGTGCAGCCGCAGCTCGTTCTTTTTCTCCATTAGTTGCAACTCGGCTGCCTTTAGCTTCTTAACTACCTTGTCGTAGTTAGCCTCGGTCTGCTTCAAAACATCCTTATCGAATCCAAGCACAGCACTCTGTTCCTCCAGTATCGCTACCTGCTGCTGCAGTGCTTTCGCCTCTTTTTGAATCTCACCCAGCTCTTTCTCTGTCTTGGGAATGGCCTCCACCTGCTCGGTGAGGCTAATAAAACGCTCGTGATCTTTTTCCAGTGATAGGTACCTGCTCTTCAGTACTTTGAACTCCTCAGGGTCGAATTTCAGTGCCTTATATTTTACTAGCCCCCCCTCTAGCTTCTGCCTTTTACCATGCAAATCCGAAAGCACGCTTTTGGCACTGCTCACGACCTCGCCTGCACGCGCACGATCTGCCACTCGCTGGTTCAAATATAACTCGCGTTTTTTCAGTGCCTCCAACCGTTTCTGCGTGTCAGCAACTGCCGCTTTCGCCTCGCCTTCTGTTTTGATCAATTTCTCCAGCTGCGACGAGGCCTCGGACATTTCTGTTTGGAACTTATCCTCAAGAAACTTGTACTGTTCATTCAACTGCCGCTCGCACATGGGGCACTCCGAGTCCGGACCAAGATCCTTGATACTCTTCAGCCTATCTTTGAACTTCTTGATCTCGGATGTAACCATATTCTGTTGTGACTTCAACTCTGAAAGGCTTTTATTTTTCTCCACGAGCTCTTTACCCACTAGTTCCATGGTCTCCCTGGATTCTCCGAGATCTTTATCCAGCGTTTCGAACCTTTTCAGATCCTTTTCACCCTTATGCAGTTCTTTTTTATATTTTAAAATCTCCTTGTCCAAGGTCTGCAGCTGCTCGCGCAACTCGTCAGCGCGTATAAAGTGTGCCTGTGCTTCTTCAAGTGCTGTTTTGCTTTTTTTCAGCGTCTCCCACTCGGTCTTATCGAACTCAAGCTTTGCCAGTTTCTGCTGCAGCTTACCAAGCTCCTCCAGGGTCTTTACCACCCGACGCTGCTGTTGATCGGTACCATCAAGTTTGGTTTTACACTCGGTTAGCTTCGTGTCAAGTTTGATATTGTCCTCGTGCAGCTTTCTCTGTTCATCACGCACTCTGCCGAGTTCGTGCACCTGTTTTTCGATAGCGGCTTTCTGTTTTTCCATTTCCAGAATTTCATTGGAGATCGTTTTGATGTTTGCCTCATACTCCTTGATCTGCTTGTGTGCCGAATCGATCTTCAGTGTTCCATCGGGTTCGGTGAGCATCGCCCGAACCTCGGCCAACCGCGATTTTAGCTCCCGCGCCCTACCACGCATAGAGGCAATGGCTTTGTCTATCGAATCTATATTCAGCATTCTCAATATGAGCCTTTTACGCTTACTGGGATCTAATGCTGACATTGCATTGAGCTCTCGTTGTTTGGTGAATACGGAAGTATAGAATGCCTGGTAATCCATACCAAGCAGCTGCTCGATGAACGCAGTCACCGACTTTGTCGATGTGGCTGCAGATTTATTGTTAACCAGCACCTCTGCGGACGTGGTGAAATTCTTGCCCTTCATCACCCTGGAAACTTGATATTTATCGCCATCAAGCTCAAAGGCCAGTTTCACAGCACAAGTATCGCCAGGTGCAGCGTCGGAGCGCTTCAGGTCATCCTTGCTGGTACGCACGATACGGGTCTCGTTACCGTACATGACCCAGGCAATGGCCTCGATGATCGTGGACTTGCCGACTCCATTGGGGCCCATGATGCCCACTACACCATCCGGGAACTCTATAAAAGCCTGCTTGAACTTACGGTAATTGGTTAGCTCCAAACTTTTTAATCTCAAAATGTCACCTTTGTTACCTTATAATTTCATTTGACCTAATTCATACCTTCTTTTTCACCTATGAGAAACTCAAGACCCAGTTTATATAACCGATCCTTGTCAAGATCCTCCACGGCCTCATTTTCCATGAACCCTTTGAACTCGGTGCCGAGTAATTCAAACTTGATACTTGGTGCTTGCACCGATTCGGAATCCTTCGTGACCTGGTATTTGATCTCAAAATGCAGCGCCTCGGAAGTGAGCTTGCGAAACTGGTTGAAATCAAGTGTTTTGTAGATGTCCACAGGCAGGTTCAATACCTTCAACCGGATGATCTTGTTCACGGGATCTACACTATTCAGACGGTCCAGTATCTCATTTGAAATTTCGTATCTGTCAATTGAGATGCAATCGATGGCAGGCAGATCGATCATTGGTCTGGTTGGTAGGCCCCGGAATACGGGCTGGGGGTAGAAGATCTCGTGATCCTCAGGGCCAGATTCGGAATCGTTCCCAAACTCCAATTCAACATATCCCTTATCCTTGTGCACTGCTTCAAGAAAGTTCAAACGTTCAATGGAACCGGAATAATATGCGTTCTCTTCAACCTTGACAAATTCGTGGTAATGGCCAAGAGCAATATAATTGAAACCGGTTTTCAAATATCCACTCTTCACTTCCTGTTCATTGAACTCGCTTGACTTGAATATGTTCACACCCACCACTGCGGCGTGCAGCATGGCTATGTTATATTTCACACTTGTGTTGGGTTTCAGGCTCTCCAACGCGTTTTGTAGGTTTTCGGCATTGGTGCAGTGAGGCACAGCATGTACATCCAGGTTCAGGTGTGGAAAGGCCAGACATTCATACTTGTTCTTATAGACGGGATACACGTTTTCCAGATGCTCGAACAGTCTGAACACGCTTCCGGTCTCGCGCAGCCGCGGTGTTGAATGGTTGCCTGCAATTATCACGATGGGGATAGCCGCTTTTGACAATCGCAGCAGCTGGTCCATGGCGATTGAGATGGCACGATTGGTGGGACGTACGGAATCGAAAAAATCACCCGAGTGCAAGATCAGATCGGGTTTTTGTTCGATAGCAATGTCGATGAACTGTGTAAATGCGTTATAGAGGTCTACTTCACGCTGATTCAAGCTAGATTCAGGGTCAAGCTTGTTGTATGCTGAGAAACCGAGGTGGGTATCGGCGATGTGAAATATTTTCATGATTTGCTCCTAGTTAGTTGATAAATAATATTGTTGGGGAAATTGAAAATTGAAGATTGAAAATTTTAAAAGTAAAAATTAGGTTTTACTTTTAGCTGTAATTACTGACCTCGCTACCATATTAATTAGCTGATTGTTCTCTATGATAAGATTATCAATATTCTTATTTTTTAAAATTTTTGATTTTTGAATAAGCCTTAACCAATATAATGACTCAAGAAGTTCTTTAAAGACAATATGGAGTTTGTGTATGAAATCTGCCTTACTTTCTGCACCACATGTTTCTTCATAATTTGCACCAGCAGAGGTACTTGATCGTAATAATTGTTTAGCAATATTTCGACCAATCATGGTTTTATTCAAATCACTAATTACTTTAATAATCTCTACACCATAATCTAAAAGCCTTTCTGAAATTAAATTTTGTTTCTTTTCCATTTTCACTTCTCCATTCTTCAATTTTCATTCTTCATTATTCAATTTTCAATTCTTACATTATTATTTCATTTAGAAGAAATCCTCATCAGTTTTACCTTCAACAATCTTAACATCATTATTCGGATCATCATCATCACCACCAGAGGTAATTTCTCCTACCTCTGCGGACGTCATTGTCTCTAAGTATTCTTCATACAAATGTATCTTAACAGGGATCGCAAACGGCGTGAACGGCGACGTGATCAGCGCCTCGCCGGGCATGAGCATCTGGATCTCGTTATTCAACTGCGAAATGTCCTGCTTGGCCGAATCGCGCAGCACGTTGCGGTCGCCGCGGTCTGCCAGGCCAAGAACGAATAGAGTATTGAACTGTGATAGTATTTCCTCGTCGATCAATTTAGGCTGCTGCGAGATCGCGCAAATGCCTGTTTTGAACTTCCTTCCTTCGCGTGCGATGGTGGCAAAGATGTTGTTTCTTCCACCGGGCGCAACATTGCTTAACACACGCTGTGCTTCTTCAAGAGTGATAAGAAAATTTGGCAACTTTTTAAACTCGTCCGGATCACCAAATGCACGTTTATTATTGGCAAATACCGCCCGGGCCAGAACTATGCTGACCAATAACTCCTCGGACTCACCCATATTTGAGGTATCGACGAGCACAACTTTACCATTGGATAACGATTCATAAACACGATCGGTTATGGATATGGTTCTATCTTTTGTTATCATCTGAGTTTTGAACAGGTTCATCAACCGCCGTTTGATAACACCCACGGTGCTTTCGAATGTACCTTCAAGCTCTACTACCAGATCATCGATTTCTGTCTCTAAAAAGGCCATTAACCAGTTCTCGTGGAATACACGTCTTGCCGAGTTGAAAGCGTCACGCTGTGCACCGGAGAAATCGTATAGCTGCATCAGGTCTTCAATTTCGATCTCCTGGGCGCTGATCTTGATCTTATTGTATCCGCTCACAGCGCCGCGAAGGTTACGTGTAGAATAGACCACCAGTCGCTCCTTTGCCAAAGGATGATGGTTCAGCCCGCGCAGCTCGGCCTTGCCGCCGTCGAAATATTCACCGTGCGGGTCCAAGATCAACAGACCGCCCATGCCAGATTCCATGACGCCCACCGCCAGCCGTTTCATGAGGTTGCTCTTGCCCATACCAGTGGTGGCGAAGATGCCGACATGGGACGGGAAATCTGACCCACGGATGCCAACATTGAACGGCACGATCTCCTCGCCGCTGCGCAGATCTCCAACAATGATATCTCCCATATATTGGCGCAGGACCGAATAATCCTCTTCGCGTGTTTTTCGTATGCGCGAGAAATGCGGTGGTATGGTTTTGGGTTTACGGAACTCGTTGCCGTTCACAATATATCCAAGAGGGGCGCAGACACCCACCTTGAACAAACGCCTATCCTTATCATACAGTTCAAAATCGTGGTTACCCCGTTCCATGACAAGCATGTTCCCGGCCGTACGTTCGGGCCAGTCTGAACTGTTCGCCTCGGCGCCGTACTCGATGTCAAAGACACGCAGCATGAATTTTCTGTCGTTCTCGTCGTTCTCGGCCATGAGGATCTCGCCAAGAAACACGTCCTGTTCGTACGGTGTACGGTACCGCAGCTCGGTCACATTTTTGCCGATAATACGCCCGGTAAAAGCGTTCTGTATATTTTCTAAGTCAGACATGTTTATCACCTTAACGATTCTTATCCAATATATCGTGGAAATTCAAAAACAGGCCATCCCAGCTATTATGGGGCACCCCATGTTCGAGTGCGAGCGCCTCAAGTCGGTAAGACACATCATCAATAAGTGCGCGATTAACGACCACTTGATTGTGTATATGTGCCAACGGATATGGGTAGCCCAGATATGTAGCATCCGAACAGTATTGCGCGATCTTGCCGAAGACCTCGCCAGGTGACACATCATCAAGCCTGTTAATATCTGTTCTGAACACGAAAACCGATTTGGGGTGATACTTGACGATATACCGTTTGCCGAACAATTGGCTGTGCCCGCCTTCATCTGGTATCTCACAGAACCAGGTCTGATCCGTACCAAACAGCTCATCGCCTTTTTTCTTGACAAAGTGTAGTAATGGTGCATGTTTGAATCGAAGGGTACAGCGTTTGCTGATGCCGACGAAGTGGATGCCCTTTTCCAGTGCGCGGTTCATTATACGCTGGAACAGTATATCCAGTTTATGAATGGATGCCTTCAGCGAGCCGTCCATGAGTATGATGTCACCAGGGTCCAGGTTGTCGAACAGGTCCTGGGTTACTGACCATTCCTCGAATGTGCGCAGCCGCTGCAGCACCAGTGCGAGTTCGCGCGGGAACTGTTTCGGCGGCTCACCGATCAGGCTTTCAAAGATCTCCGAATATATCTCTTTTCTATTACCGAACGAGATGGACCGTACCTTAAGGGTAGGTTGCGGACCATTTGTTAAAAGGTCATTGCCGTGGAAAATGAGCGAGCCTGCCCGGTATGCGCCAACTATGAATGACCCGCCGTTCATGACACGCTGTGACCCACCGTCAACTGCGGCAAGTTTGAAGGTGTCGCCGGCGGGCTCGAATTTTTGGAACGACTCTTTGGTTATGGCGTTTTTGATCGTGATGGATGTCATTTCATCGGAATCGCTCTCGTCTATTATCGACTCGGCATCTTCGGTCAAGAGTTCTTTAATAAATGAAACTGTGCCTTTCAACTGCTCGTTCAGGTTCTGGTCTATCATGGTTGTTAAAACCCCGGTGGTTGAATAGGTTTGGGGTTTATTAAAGATTTATGGGAGAAGGGTGAATGTAAAATTACTGATGAGGGTAAATCCCAATAAGTACCAATACTACCAAACCCCAAGTAAATCCAAATGGCAAAATCCCAAGAACATCCCAATACTACCAAGAACGGGTTTGGAGCTTGTTTGGAATTTGGTGCTTGAGATTTATATTTTATTATTTTGGCCTTGACGCTAAACTCAACATTCCATAGGAAATCAAGGTCGCCATATGTTTGGCCAGTATCTAATTAATATCTCTATTTATTAACTTGATTTGGAGTTTAGCGTCAGAGCCTATTTTATAAAAAATATTTAAATAGGTGAGAATAGATTAACAATATATGAATCTGGGGCGGAGGAGAACAACGATATTTGTTGTTGTGATTTTGCTTGGAACATTAATTCCGATATTTAACATTCCGGAGTCTTCTGGAGGCTTGAGTGATCCATCTTCATTGACGAATCATAGTTATATTCACATTAATGGTAATAATGGTTTTAATTCTACAAATGGAGTAGTTAGAGGGAATGGTACAAAAGAAAATCCGTATGTAATTGAGAACTGGTCAATAGATGCCAAGTTAAAGGATGGAATCAAAATTGAGAATACAAATCTTAGTTTTACAATCAGAAATTGTTATATTTATAACGCTTTAAGTTCAGGTAATTGGGGAATTTATTTAAATTACGTTAAAAATGGATCAATAATAAATAATTCATTAAAAAATAATAACGGTGGAATTGCCATTTATTATTCTTCAAATAATTTTGTTTTGAATAATTCATTGATAAATAATTCAATTAATAATTATGAGACTAGTATAATGGTTTGGCACTCCTTATACAATAGAATTGAAAATAATTTCATTAATAATAGTTATTGGGGAATTCGTTTAATTGAATCAAGTGATAACTCTATTGAAAATAATAAAGTAATTAATTCTTATTCTGAGGGAATAAGATTTGCTTTTGAAAGTAATAATAATCTAATTTATAATAATACACTGGAAAACAATTCTATTGGAATATTTCTATCAGAAGCTACTTATGCTTATAAAAATAGAATTTCAAGTAATTTAATATATAACAATCGAGGCTATGGAATATACCTATATAATGCCAATAATTGTACTATTGATTTCAATGTAATTTATAACAATTCACATGGTATAATTCATAATTCATATGCCACAAAGAATAAAATTTTTAATAACTATATTTATAACAATGAATTTGGTATAAGGTTTACGGGACCAGACAATATTCTATTTAACAATACTATCTATAATAATTCTTATAATATAGGATTCCAGACGGTTAAAGATTATTCCTTTAATCAAATAATCTATTCAAATAACACAGTTGATGGAAAACCAATATATTATTGGAATGGCCAGTCAAATAAAACAATCCCAAGTGATGCGGGGTTCGTTGGATTACTAAACTGCAATAATATTAAAGTGACTAATTTAACTTTGAAGAAAAATTATCAGCAAATAATTTTAATTTCTACAACAAATTGTACTATTGAAAATAATACTATATTTGATTCTTATGATGGAATCTTTTTATCATCATCGAATAATAATTCTTTTAATAACAACACTTTATATAATAATCATTGTGGAATAAATTTATTAAGCTCAGAATATAATTCAATAAGTAATAATAGAGCATTCAATAATACTCTTGGTATATGCCTAAACATTATATCAATAAAAAATAAAATTTATTCAAATAATGCCTTCAATAATTCAAAGGGCATCCTTATAAATGGGAAGCCATTTGATAATGAATTATTTAACAATTATTTATTTAATAATATTTATGGAATTCTTTTTCATTATTGGACTTATAATAATTATGTCACTAATAATTCCATTTATAATAATACAATAATGAACAATTCATATGGCATTTCAATCAATAAGACTAATGAATACATAATTTTCAATAATATTATTTGCAATAATTCTATTGCCGGATTAAATTTACAATTGTCTCATAAAAATTTGATTTATAATAATTATTTTTCTAATATTAATAACTATAATGTGAGTGGTTGCATTGGTAATGTTTGGAATATTTCTAAAAAATCGGGAAAAAACATCATCGGTGGCCCATATTTAGGTGGAAATTATTGGTCAAATTATACCGGCAAAGATATTAACGGCGATGGTTTTGGAGATATTAAAATACCCTATGGCCAAGGTGATTTCTTACCTTTATGCAATCAAAATGATCTAATTAAACCAAATATAATTGACAAAACCGTAGGATCACCGACTACTGACAAAGATTTCTCTATTATTGCTGATGTATTCGATAATATTAATGTTACGGGAATTTATCTGAAATACTGGTTTGACCAAAACGAATCTAATAACGAATCTATGAATCGGATAAATGGCAATAATCAGAGAGGAAATTATTCTAGAAGCATCTATGTGCCTTTTAATGCTCAAAAACTTAGATATGTTATAAGTGCAGTAGATTATTATAATAATTGGAATTGCATAAAAATATTGATAATCAATGTTATTGACGATATAAAACCTGATTATATTCAAGACCTTAGTGATATTATTGCATACACAAACGAGACGTTCAACTTTGCGTTACATATTACCGACAACATCGAACCAATCTCAGCCGCAGTCGAATATTATTATGGAAGTTCAAGTCAAAAACTATTCAATACCTTATCAAAAGACGGTAACTACTTTAACGGCTCGATTCAAATACCAAATTCGTTAGAAAAATTGAACTATCGATTCTTATTCAATGATTCAAACCCTGACAATACAAATACAACTAACTTTAAAGAAATTGATGTATTAGATCGGGAGAAGCCAATAGTCATTGCAGGCACAGGCGACATTGAAACAACAACTGGTGAAGATTTTGAACTTTATGCAAAATTCTCTGATAATATCGGCATTGGTTTGGTAAAGATTTTCTATTCTAATGGGACTGCCTGGTTAGAAAAAGTAATATCCTCCGGTATTGAAGGAAGATATTCTATACTTATGGAAGACCTGTTAATTGAAACCACCTATGACATCGCACCCTGGAGATATTATTTCTATGCCGAAGACACATCAGGAAATGGCATCTATTATGGCCGTGAAGACGATCCGTTCATAATCACTGTCATTGACAACGACAAACCAACAGCAAACGCTGGTAACGATATAATTGCGATCGAAGGAGAGACCGTCACCTTTGATGGTTCCAACTCCACAGACAATATTGGGAACATAGATTTTACCTGGACTTTTGAGTATAATGGAGAACAGAAAAAATTAGAAGGCGAGGTGACAAGTTTCGAATTTGAAAAAGAGGGGACCTATGATGTAACTTTAAAGGTCTCTGACGACGCTGGTAACTGGAATACTGATAAATTATCCGTTATTATTAATCCCGCTCCGCCAGATAAAGATCCACGAGTAGAGCTTACCCATCCACTTAATCAGGCAATATTGCTGGGACCAACAGTTGAATTATCATGGAAAATTCATGATCTGGACACTGACTTATTGACATATAATGTGTACCTGGGAACTTCTCCAAACCCACCACTTGACAAATCAAAGATTGACACTACCGAATTGGATGTACCAATCTTCGATGACTTGGTATATTACTGGAAGGTCCAAGTTTGGGTAGATAATAAACCTGGACCCGTATCGCCCATATGGAGCTTTCAGGTGTCGCATCCAATACCAAATTTTGATGTGGATATCTCCTCGCAATACACTGATTACGAACTTAACCAGAGCGAATCGGGGACAATAACAGTATCTATTCAAAACAACCAAGATAAATATTCAGACTGGATAAAGATCGATGTGGATGTAAATGATTTCCCGGATGAATTAACTCTTTCAAAGGATAAATTGTACATTGGCCCAGGCAAAACACAGGAGGTCTATTTAAATTTCACATTGAATGGATCCACCCCGGTGGGGAGCTATCCATTAACCATTACAGCAACATCCCAAGGTGCTTTGGAATATGAGCTAGATGTTAAGGATCTTATTACAATCAATATTATTGTTCAGGAAAAAATAATTGATGACAGTGATGGTGATAATCTGCCAGACTGGTGGGAAGTAGAATGGTTCGGGGATATTGAGATATATATTGCAACCGATGACCCGGATAAGGATGGAAAAGATAATCTCCAGGAATATTTAGATAAAACAGACCCCACAAAACCGGATCTTGGACCGGGAGGTGGTAATAAACCAAACAAAGACCCGGAAGATAATTTAGGCATGATCATTGGCTCGGCTGTTGTAATCGTAATTATTGGAATTCTATTGCTGGTCTTCTTATTATTTATGCAGAAGAAGAAAAAAGGTGATGGTAACCAACCCGAGATCGAGACTCAAGAGCCGACTGACCCACCCACACCATTCGAGCAGACACCAGGTCAACAAACAACCTATCCATATCCACCTCAACAACCGGGGCAAACAACAGAGATAAATACACCTCAAATACAACAACCAGTTCAACAACAACCAACTTATTCTCAACCAAGCGTTATGGAATATCCGAAGTAGAACCCCAGGCATGATGGCCGGTAAGAGTAATGGGTTTTGCATAAGCCACGTTTTTTAAGCCATAAAAAAAAATTAATTATAAATACAAATCGCTATATCCCCGAAAGGGGGATACTGCGGTTGGGAGATCTAAAAATGACAAAGTTTATTAATTGCAAGCATTATATCCTGTTTTTAGTGATATTACACTCGCAACTCTTAAGGGGATAACATGAAAATCGTTGATGAAATCTATAAATACCTAATGTCGAAAGGTGTCGTGACCGTGAAGGAAATTACTAATTTTAGTCGGGAACAGTTTGGATATGATTATAAATATATGTATAAAAAACATATCAATCCCTTCCTCAAAAAAGGCCTTTTAAAAAGAATCCGTCGTGGAATGTATTCTGCAGTGAACATTTATCTTGAAGAAAGCCAGCAAGCGGATAGATACATCATCGCATCAAAAGTTAGACCAAAGTATTATCTCAGTTATCATACGGCACTTGAGCTTCACGGTTGTGCATATTCTGCATTTTGGACGATCTTCATTTCAATTGACAGGTCCGATTATTTTAGACCTTTCGAGTTCGAGGGAATCAAGTACCAACCGGCAACCCAAGCAAATCTGGATATCGAGGTAATGACAATGGTTTATAAAAAACGTAAAATCCAAGTTTCATCGCCTTCAAGAACATTTGTGGATTGTGTTCATAGAAGGAATATGGTAAGCGGACTGGAAGAATGTCTGAAAAGTCTTGATGGGTTGAGAGGAGTGTCTGTCGCAAGTGTTAGAAAAGTGCTTGAAATATACCAAAATAATCTCCTATTAAGGTCTGTTGGATTCATTATTGAGAAGATGGTAGAACACTCTCCATTCTATGGCCATATCAAAGAAAACGATCTTGATGGATTGGTAGAAAAAGTGGGTAAGACACCAATGTATTTTGAACAAGGAGTATCGTCTGGACTTAACAAAAGATGGAACATTTATGTTCCTAACGATCTTGAAGGATTGATGAGAGGAATCTGAAATGGAACTCAAGGAGTATACACCAGATATCGTGGAAAAGATAAATAGACTATCGATTATACTTTCAGCTATTGGTGACGCAAAGTTATTGCAGGAGCATCTTTGTCTTTATGGAGGAACAGCATTGAACTTGTTGCATTTGAAAGTTGCTCCAAGATTGTCAGAGGACTTGGATTTCAATTACCGCAAAATCGGTGATGAAGATTGGGGGAAAAAGAGAGACGAGATCGATCATACAATAAAGCGGATTCTTGATACACTAGGATATCCCAATGAAAGTATAAAGATCCAACCACGATACAATCTCAACAGGTTCTTTGTAAGGTATGAAAATGAGAATGGTAAAAAGGATCTAATTAAAATCGAGATCGGATATATGCGCAGAATCCCGAATTTGATAGAAGATGTTAATATTGATTATCAACACCCATCTTTTCCCAGAACTGTAAAAATTCTTTCACCAAAAAAGGAGGAACTCTACGCCAATAAATTCTCAACAATGTTATCTAGGATGAAAAGAAAACCAAATATTAGGGATGTCTTTGATGTGGTCACTATATCAGATTTGGACTTTGATCGGGACCTATTTTTAGACATTGTAATGCTCGAAACGATTTTAATGGATCTCCGTTACACTGAAATGAAATTTATTCCATTGAATAAAAATGATTTAAGTAATCTGGAGAAATTGCTAGCTATAAAACCAGATATAGAGGTTATTAATCGTAAATCAAAAACCTTCTTTAAATATGTCCTAACCGATCTTGAAAATAGAAACATTAAAGAATTCCAATCATCATTTTATAAAAATGGAAAGGTAAGACTTGATCTATTAAAAAACCCTGATGCAATTCATCCAGAGATATCAAATCACCCCCAACTGCTCTGGCTTAGAAAAAAACATAAGATAGAAATTTAAACCTCAAACTGCTTTTTTATCGATTCCGATCAGGGATCACAATTCAGGGATCAGGTTAATTATCGGTTGGAATTTGGAGCTTATTTGGAATTTGGTACTTGGAATTTAATTTTAACTTTTACAATTTACATTTTAACTTCCCTTTTTATGACAGCTTATTATACTATCCATTGTCATAAAAAGGGCTGTCCCCCGATAATAACTGTCTGATTCATAGATTGCGTACGCATACTCATCAAACTTAACCCAATACCGGGGGTACAATGTACGATATCGGGGTTGGGCTGTGACTCATCGCAAAACGAAACACATCGCAAGCTTGTCCAGGGACCCATTACGATACCGAGTATATGTTGCCTTAGTCTTGCACCCGAGATCATCTAGGAATATCACCGGGCCTTCGTGCCAAGGCGGGAAGAAGATTATCGTTCAGGTGTTATATAATTTGCGGTGGGATAGCAATGAACTGTCGAGAGTCTAAAGAGTCGAGAGTCTAAGGAGTCGGGAGTCCATGGAGTCAAGAGTTATGGGAGTTGTAATTAGGGGTTAGGGGTTACAATTAAGGGGTCGGAAACAGTTGCTAGATGTTAGTTGCTAGTTGCTAGT
Source organism: Thermoplasmata archaeon (assembly GCA_020696345.1). Lineage (GTDB taxonomy): Archaea > Thermoplasmatota > Penumbrarchaeia > JAEHCK01 > JAEHCK01 > JAEHCK01. Next base: position 15,301 of record JAEHCK010000023.1, read on the forward strand.
TGCCAGTGTAAGATCATTACACTGAAAACTGGCAACAGATAACTGACCACTGGTTTGAGTTTGGGGGTTTATAGTGTTATAAGCAGTTATTGGGATGATCAATTTAATGCAGTAATATCGAGATGGTAGGTTGAAGAATGAAGAATTGAAATTTTAAAATGAATGAGACATTGTTGGAACTTTCCACTTTCAAACTTTGGAAAAGTCGAAGAGTTTTTCAATGTAGAATAATTTTTCTCTAGAAAATTGTTCCAATTTACAATTACCAATATCCTCAACATTATCACATTTACTCTCCCCTGCACTACATAAAATAATTTAAATAATCACCATACTATTCCTCAAAAACATACTCGGGGAGCGAGAAATGGTCAGATCAGGCGTATTTATCTGCCATTGCGGCAAGAACATTGCAGGTAGCGTAGATGTTAAAGCATTGGTGAAGTTTGCCAAAGAGCAGGCAGATGTGGTCCATGCCAAGGATAACGCGTTTTTATGTTCGGAGCAGGGGCAAGAGACAGTTAAGCGTGCAATAAAGAAGCATCAACTTGAGCGTGTGGTGGTTGCCGCATGTGGCGCCGAGCTGCACGGCGAAACGTTTAAAGGAGTGTTGGAGTCCTCCGGTCTGGAACCCGAGTACCTTGCCATGGCGCATATTAGGAAATTTACCATGGCAACGTCTGAACCTCGTGATAAGATCCTGCAAAGCTGCAAAAACGAGTTGGCGCGGACGGTGAAACGGTTACGGGTGAAAAAGATACAAAATAAAGTTACAGTTAACCTGGACCAGAGCGCTCTTGTACTTGGTGGCGGCGTGGCCGGTCTCGAAGCCGCACTGGAGCTGGCTAATAAGGGGTACAAGGTCTACCTAGCCGAGCGCAAGCCGGTGCTCGGCGGTGCCATGGCGCTCTTATACAAGGTATATCCCACCGATGACTGCGCATCGTGCATACTTGCACCGAAATTAGCACAGGTCATGAACAATAAAAATATTGAAGTATTAACCCGGACAAAGATCGAGTCGTTCAAAGGATACATTGGTAATTTTGAGGTAAAGCTAACCAGCTCACCGTTCTATATCTCTCATGCTAAATGCACGGGGTGCGGTGCGTGTGTTAAGGTCTGTCCGGTGAACATCACGGATAATGAATACCAGTACGGCTTGGGGACACGTAAGGCGATATATATCCCCTACCCGCAGGCAGTGCCGCATAAGGCCGTACTCGATATCGATAATTGTACGCGGTGTAACGTGTGTTTTAAGGTTTGCAAGCAGGACGCAATATCGTTCAAAGCCGAACCCGAGGAGAGAAATATCAAGGTGGGAGGAATTATCGTGGCAACCGGATTTTCCGAGTTCAATCCCGAATCCATTAAAGCATTGGGTTACAAGAGGTACCCTGATATAATTACACAGCGCCAGTTGATCAGGCTGCTGGACATTGACGGGCCAACTAAAGGTAAATTACTCCAGGTGTCCACCGGGAAGGTACCAAAAAACATTGTTATGTTACAATGTGTGGGTTCACGGGACCGGGCAACCAATATCTCCTGCAGCGGCGGTGTGTGCTGCATGGCCGCCCTAAAGCACGCACAGTTGGTCAAGCACGAGTATCCGAAGACCAATGTATATATCTGCATGCTGGATATGCGCGCATACGGCAAGGGTTTCGAGGAGTATTACCAACAGGCCATGGATGCAGGCGTGAAGTTTATCCGCGGCAGGTTTGCCGAGATAAAAAGGAGTTCAGAAGAATTTACACTAACTGTAGAGGATATTACCCTGAATGAACTGGTACATATCCCAGCAGACCTGGTGGTGCTTTCCACGGCAATGGTTCCCAACCATGGATCGAAAGGGTTGGCACAATTGTTTGGGATCAAAATAGGCACTGACGGATTCTTGCGTGAAGCTCATCCAAAACTGCGGCCAGTGGAGACCAACATACGAGGGATATACATCGCCGGTGCGTGCCGCGGGCCGGCTGATATACCAACAAGTATTCTCCAGGCAAAGGCGGCAGCGTCGGAGGTGGATACCGAACTCAGAAGAAAAGTCGCTAAATTACCGGAGGCAATGGTCAATCGCTAGTGTAGAGAGGACCGTTACGATGATCTTACTATTTGAACCACTTGAGAAGTGGAAGGTTAATTCTAATTATTGTTAAACTTAATAACTGCGCTTTTGCGTTTTGATTGGATTGTCGAATGGTCAGCTAGTCAACTGGCAGACCGGTAGACCAGCAGACCGACAGACTAGTGGACTACATCTCAACACCCAGTATTCTATAGGTAAAAATTCTTTCTTTACAATCATTTCTTTATAAAGAATTTTTAGCTCGAACCAATTTACAGTGGTAAATTGGTGAAGCACTTACCATTAGCTTGATTAACTATTCAATCACCTAGCTTACTCTCTACAATTTATTTGAAAACGCAAAACTTCATCTAAATCATTTAATATTCACTTCACTATACCCACTTTGCTTTTGATCAGGAGATATCGGTATGGGCGAGGCTTACATTGAACTATTCTCATCCAAGGGCTGCCAGGATTGCGAGGCTGTGAAAAAATTATTAGATCAGATATTAGCCCGCGTCTCTGGTGCTGATATTGACATTGACATAGAGGTTGTGGATATTGGCGAGGATCAGAGCCGGGCGGAGGAATATGGTATAATCAGTGTCCCCAGCATAGTGATCAACGGCGAATTGTACTCTTCGGGAGAAGTACCCGACAACGCAGTGCTGGAGGAGAAAGTTCGCCAAGAGACTCAATGATCATGAGACCTGGCACTTTGATGCTGGGAAAATGGATTGATATTATGGGAAAAAAAGCAATGTTAGCGATCATCGGTGCGGGCGTTGCCGGGCTTACAGCCGCACTTGTAGCTGCACGAAACGGGCTGAAAATTGTGGTATTCGAGTCAAAGAATGCTGGCGGGCGCGCAGGCGGGATACCGTATATTGAAACCTTCCCGGGCCTTGGCCGGATCAAAGGTACTATGTTTGTAAAATCGCTGAAGGCCCAGGTTGAGGGTTATCCGAATATTGAATTACTTGAACTTGAGCAAGTAAAGGAAATTAAACTTAATGATGATCATTTTACACTTATTACAAATAATCGTGAGCAGGACTTTGAATATGTAATTCTGGCCATGGGCGCGGACCATAAACACCTGAATATACCGGGTGAGACCGAATTCAAGGGCAGTGGTGTATCATACTGTGCATCCTGTGACGGGTTGTTCTTCAGGAACAAGAGCACTTTGGTAATTGGTAATGATACTCATTCGTTGGAGCAGGCACTATTCTTGGATGAGCTGGGGTCCAATGTAACCTTGATCACACAAGAGCCGGAATTGAATGCTGAATCCAAATTGTGCAATGATCTACTATCAACTTCCGTGAATGTGGTTCATGACATGAATGTCCGCGAGATCATGGGCGAGCGATTGGTTTCAGGTGTTAAATTAGCAAGGGCTGGTGATGTTGGAAACGAACATAAGCAAATAAGAACGGAATTTGATACTAAAATGGAATTAGAAGCAAAAGGTGTGTTCATCTCGGTGGGCCAGGTACCACGAATAGATATTGTAAAAGATATTGGCGTTAGTTTCAATACGGAGGGGTATATTGAGATCGATGACCGCTTTAAAACGAAAATTCCCAATATGTATGCAATTGGTGATCTAACTAGCCCTGGGCTTGAACTCGTCTCTGTTTGTGCCTCGGGTGCCAATGCCGTTAGCCATATTCTAAACAGGATAAAAAGAAAGAAAAAAAGCACCTGGAAATAAAAATGTTTATTGGCTGTAGAACGTTAGGCCTTCGGTCAAGCCTTCGGCCGACCACTATGATTATTTAATAAACAGAATCGTTTGGGGAGGGGTGACCGTTTCGATTAGTTATCGATGGAAGGCACTTGGAGAGGGGGGAATAGAAAAAAAAATTATTTACTTTTTCTCTTTAAATATGATATTAAGCCATACAGTAGTTTTCCTTGTTTATCAATTAAATTGTAAATTTTTTTATGATCTTCATTAGCAATGTAACCCATTCTATTAGCTATTATTGATAGACTATCAACTTCATTTAGTGAACCTATTGCTATCTTTAAGTGGTGTATATAACCAGCATTTGTTCCTACTCCAGAGCCTTCAGCAATATTACTTGAAATAGAAACAACAGCTCTCCTAATTTGGGAGGTTAATCCGTAAATCTCGTCCTTGGGGAAATTCCGAGTAGTCTGATAAATTAAAAGTGCCAAATCAATTGCATTTTTCCATGCGTCAAGTTTCTCAAATGTTTTTGCCATGTTTTTTGGGAATTCTTCAAATGATATATAATTATTCATTTATCGAAAAACATCTATCCCCCTTCACCAAACGATTTAATTCAATAAAAAATAGAAGTGGTCACACCTCCCCCAACGATTGTAAACAATAATTCATTGAAGTGATCCACCGTCTACCATTGTTAATATTATCAATAGGTCGTAACGGTCGGTGTGACCTCACTTCATATTCCATACATTAACACAAAAGTGACATAACTATCTCAGAATTGGTCATTACATTTTTATACTATTATTTAATAAAGTTAAAACGATATGTAAATATATATAGGAACAAACTTATTCAGATAAATTTAAGTAGTACCACAAATATGGATCATATAATCCTTTCTATATGGAGGAGGTTTTATAATGAAAAAAAATATGTTTAAAAAATATTTTTGTTTAGTAGTGGCAATGTTGTTTATAATCCCAACAGTGACTGCATTAAACGTTGGTAAGGATATAAATCAAACCGATCAGAAAGAATTAAATTTAAACGAAGAAATAAATGAACCACAGTTTATTGAGGATCCAGAAATCATCAATAATGTATTCTCCGAGAATCAAATACCCACAATTAATTCAATGGAGGTATTGAACCAGAATTCCAGGGTTGGCTATGTTTCTAGCAATATGTCCGACCTATTCCCAGGTACCATACTATTAGACTCCGATCCGTTTGACTCTGCGGTTTTCAGACGCGAGAATCCATCATTATTCAAAACAAATCCTCAAATACTTTCATCAAAACTTTATAAAGGGGACATAATTCAACCCCTTTATCCACAAAGTTCTGAGCCGACACTTGAACCAAGCTCAGGTTCGCGTTCAACCAGAGCTAATGAAGATGATGTGGCAATTTGGAATATGCAATGGGAAGAGAAAAATACTGGTTTATGTGCAGCTACAGATCCCGCCGCTGCCGATAACCCAGATGATCCATCAAATTGGTTTGAGGGTAATCAAGCTTCTATTGGCTCGTTTTTCGTGGGTGAAAAAACCACAATTACAATTACTGTTAAAAATAAAGGGACAATACCAGTCTCAAATGTAATCCTTAATCTTTCAATTACGGATTTCATTCATGAAGGCCAGCCTATGAAACAGAATCCATCAACAAAAATAATATCTTCAATAGGTGCCGGACAAAATCATCAGACTACCTTTGATTGGACACCACCATATGCAACCACTTCTGCACGAATAATTGCAAACGTAGATCACTTAAAGGATCCCGATTATAGTGACAATGGTTTAATGACAAGTGTAAGGGTTTGCAAATGGTGGGATGACTTAGAGTCAGGTGTGAGCAGTTGGGACACTGAGGCAAGAACGGATATTAATGCGGGTGCGCAAGACGATTGGGGTTTAACTACCTCTGCTCACGCCCAAGGCGATGCTACACATACTACTCAGAATTCATGGTATGAAGGCAATGTTGATAATATTGGTTCAATAAGTGATAGATATAGAGATGATAATGCGTTATCTTTTGAATCACCTATTATAAACCTTGTAACACCTGGAGCAGAAATTGATACGAGGGTGTGGACCCAATTACTTGGTGTTGATACTAATGGTTTCAAGTGGTATCAATATCATACGACCTGTGTCGGCTGGGTAATCACCGGTGAGGCCGAGCATAACGACCAGGCGGTTGACTGGGAAGAATATGTCGCCACATCCGATCTTCTAAGGGTCGGTGAAGTCTCGGATGACAGCGGTACCACCTGGGGTCAAGGCTTTGATGTTGCAATGGGTGGACTGTTGGGCGATGTCGGTGAAACCGAATGGTATTATTATAGTTATCTTCTTGTCAATGAACAGGATCGAGAAGTCTATAGATTCTCAGGCGTGCCATTCAATTATAATGTTACAAATTGGAATAATGTACAATTCAGGAACACCTTTACTTCCGATGACGATAGCGTTAATAATATTGGTTATTATATGGATGATTTCTGCATATTTGGTAATGATAACTTTACAATTCCAGAGCGCGTAGGTATTACCGAGACGACCTACCCGGAAACCAACGATGTTTCCATACTTTACAAGGGATCAACCGCTTCGTTCTCGGTTACGGTGATGAACTTTGGTAAGCAGCACTCGTTCAATGTCAAAATGACGGTTGAGGACATGGATGGTAATGAAGAATACTCCTCGACCAAGTCGGCAGGAAACCTAGCCATGGATGATGACAAAGAAGTCCAGTTTTCCTGGTCACCATCCGAGGAGGGCGATTTTATGGTAAAGATTGAGGCTGGCGACTCCGATACGGACTGGACACCGAGCGATAACAAGGATGATTTTTATGTGCATGTGCGCTCGGGCATTGACGCATCGGACGTCGATGTATTGGTAGTTGATGATGATAACAGCGGCGGCCAAAACGGTCTCTGGCGGATCAATACCGAAGATCGGATGCTTCAGGCTCTAGAGGATAACGACTTGAAATATAGAGTATACACGGTTGGCCGCAACGAAACTGGCCCAACCGCCGATATCATGGATGATTATGAGCTGGTTATCTGGATGACCGGCATTGACAATCAGGTCTGGGCACACGGCGGCAAACCCAACTATAATAAGAACAACGCAGTTTGGGATATCACACTCAAAAGTGACGATATGACCGAGCTCGAGATGTTCTTGAACAACGAGGGCAAGAAGCTGTGGTTGATCAGCCCCGGATTCATATACGATCAAGTTAACGATGCTGATAATGTTTATGGAGCAACTGATTTTGCCAGAAATTATTTAAAGATAAGCCAATGGAAAGCGAACGAGACCGAATGGAATGATATTACGGGTGATATCGTTATCCAGGGTACTCCAAATCCTCTGGAAGGTGTGGAAGATACCTGCATGGATGATGTTGAGTATGCCACCTATGATATGCCCGACCCGCCGTTCGGGTTTACAGATATCGGTGGTATGGTTCTGGCAGATGATGATGGTGATGAAATATTCTTCCAGAATGATGAACACTTACAGTTCAATGCAATATCCTACCAGGGCGAGGATTACATGGCGGCGTATTTCGCATTCAATTTCTATTTGATCTCCGACGAGTATGATAGGGCCGACTGCGTCTATAAGCTCTTAACTTCCTTTGGCATGACCGGCGGCGTGCTCATCGAGCCGTATTCCAATGCAGAGAAACTTAAAATAATATACCCGGGAGAAGAGGTAAGCTTCAGATTCAAGGTGGCCAACACGGGCAAAAAGACCGATGCCATGACACTTACGGTGACCAAACCGAAACAATACAACGACTGGCAGACCTGGTTCGAAATCGATATGATTGAAAAGAACACGGTCTCAATTTCCGGTCTGAACAACAAAGACAGGATCTATTTATTTGTGAAGGCGCCAGATGTGGACGACTTCGGGGACTATCCCAAAGCCGGTGAAAAGGTCGAGTTCACGGTAAAGGCTGTATCGGAAAATACAGGGTTGGATAGTTCTACTTTAGTCGAAGCACAGGTACCAGCAATAGGCAATATCACCATGGACTGTCAGGTCACGGAGAAATCTGTGGATATCTTTGACATGAATAAGCTCGAGGCAAAGTTCCTGCTTGAGCTGTACAACGAGACAAACGGTGAAGATGATGTAGATGTTACACTATCATTATCGGGTGACGGCGCCAGTCTGGCCAAGTTCTTTGTGAACAAACAAGAATCATCTAAGAAGATCGTAGATACTATTCTTAGCCCCAATGAAGAGAACGATGATATTGAAGTGCATGTAACCCCGAATGAGCATTCACTTGCAGGCTGGCATAATCTAACTGTTGCGTTGAAGAATGATATAGGTGACGAGACCTTCGATGAGATCAAGCTTTCCACAAATGTTCTGCAGTTCTATCAGGTCGAGTGCAACACCACAGGTGATGAGGACGGTGATATTAACTTCATTATCGACCCGAACATTGCAAGCGAGGATGAGGTGGATTACATTAAAAAGACCTTCACCATCAATGTACGTAACTACGGCAACGGTATTGACCACATCGGACTCTCCCAGGATAAGAACTCTGAATCGGACAGCATGTTAGGTTGGCCAGAACCGGGAATTTATGTCAGGCAAGGAGGCGACATTGTGAACATCACATCGATCGAGGTCAGTTATTATGATGAGAACAAGAAACCAACATACGGTGAAGAAAAAGTGTATTTCGATATCTTCATACCCATCGACGCTGACGTCGGGAAATACATCATCGATTTCATGATCGAGAGCTCGGGCACAGAGATCGTGGGTCCGGGCGAGGAAGAGAACAACGTGGTAATATTTTCATTCGAGATCATCAAGCCCAACCTGGTGTTCACCAAGTTAGACGAAAAGGGCGATCCGAACTTCGAGTTCTGGGATTTTGAAGAGGCACTGCCGATCGAAGAAGACATAGACTTCGGCGATTATTACATGGAGAAAAATTGGAATGAATTCGACCTGTTAACCATCGAGGTTAAAGTATACATCAGCAATAATGGCGACACCGAGGTGGAATTGGCACCCATAGATATCTGGCTGAACATAACCTATATTGACGAGTTTGGCGATACAATGTATCCATACGACGGGAACCTGACGCCTGTATTGCCAACATCCGCAGTTACCATGCCGGTTGGTCAGGAGGAGACATTCACATTCAGATGGGACCCCGATACGGAACCAGGCAGCGAACCGGTAGAATATGTATTTATGATCACGGTTGACCCGAAGGATAATACCTATGAGAAAAATGAAACCTCCGATAATTCGGCCGAGTTCGAGTTATTCATTAAACACATACCGAAACCCAAAAAGGCTACTAGTTCTACACCAGGGTTCGAATCGGTGATCATGATTGCGGCCATTGCAGTGGTCATGATCGGTATCGGGTTCAACAACCGCCGCAGAAAATACATTCGATAAAAAGACTTTTTTTCCAGAATAAGTTTTATATATAAAAAATAAGTTTAACCCTTGCCCTAGATGGAGGCATAGAAAATGGTCGAATTTGAAACGTTACGCGCTGAAAAGATTAACTTTGGAAGGAACAACTTTATAGAGATCGCCCGCAAAAAAGCTATTGCAGATAATGGAACCAATGAATTTATCTCAATTTCACGTGGTTATTATCTACCCGATGAATCGGAGAGATTTAAAAAATCCTTAACTATACCTGATGAAGAGGAAATAAAGAAATTCATTGCTAATATGATCATAGATCTTTAATTATTTCTCTTATCGAATGATATTTTAAACGGGGAAAATAATATATTTCGATTAATTAATGGGATGTTCTATATTTTGAATAATTGTTAGGATGTTCTATATTTCAATTAATTACTGGGATGTTCTATATTTCGATTAATTATCAAGATGTCTGATTTATTATTGTTAATTTATTTGTGCATCCTGTTATCTCTTTGACATATCCAACATCCTGCTATCTCAACGACATATCCAACATCCCGTTATCTCAACGATATATAGAACATCCTGCCATCTCAACGACATATCGAACATCCTATCATATCAGCGTTATATCTAACATCCCGCCATCCCAACGACATATGGCACTGTTATGCTCCCATTCAGTATAAACAGAACCTTTGCATCCGGTCCTTTTCGTGTTAGTGCTTCATTTAAAGCACTCTGTAGATCATGAAATGGTGTCATGAACACACTTTTTAGTACACCGTCATCCAGGTCGGTCACCGCCCACATCTCCGCCCATAACGCGATCTCGGCGAGTTTTGCAGCCTTATGATAGCCTATACGGTATTCCTGCTCGATATGATCGAGCGTGCCCTGGGGCGTATCCGAGCTGGCCATTAATTTAACGAAATTATCATGACCAACCCCGGTACGGCATTTTGAGACAAGTAACAAAATACCTCCATTTCGAAGTGCAAGCTTACCATTATCCAGCGCTTTCTGTGACTGGTACAGATCGATATCCATTGGATATGGTGCAACCGTAACAACGATATCTGCCTTTTCGGGAATTTTTACACAGAACACATCGTTGGCCTTTTCAACCGCACTATAGAATGACGCATTTAATTCACCTGCAATGGCGGCATAGATATTGTGATCATTATCCAAAACCAGGTTGATATTGAAGATATCCTTATCCAGTAATTTTTTAGTGGCATCCTCCATATCCTCGTGCACTGGGTTGCCCGATAATGCCAATGTCTTGGCCTCGGGCTCGAGCGCGTGTTTATGGTTCTGTTCTATTGTATTATAAGCCGCAACACCGGGCAGGAACGATTTGCGGCCACCCGTATAACCCGCGAAATAGTGCGGCTCGATACTGCTGATTATCACGATCTTCTCCGCATCGTACGCTAGGCGATTGATGTACACCTCGGTTCCACGCACGGTGGTGTCTAAATATACCAGCTCCTCATCTTGTTTCGAATCATGAATTATGATCTTATCTCTAAATTCTTCCAGATATTTGCCAAATATGAAGCTCAATTCGTCTTCAGTGGGCGGCCGATGTGTGCCTGTGGCGATCATGATCTTGAAGTTCAGATCCTTGATATCATCATACAATATTTCAAATACCTTTGCCGTGGGTGTGGGCCGCGTCGCATCGTTTACGATGAATAATATATCTTGCGGGTCCGTTATGAACTCAAAGAAACTTTGGCTCTTGATCGGATTGGATAAAGCATTATATACTGTTTCACGCTCATCTGCAATTTCCACTTTATTCGGAGATATTACCCCCAAAACGCAGTGATCGGGCAGCTGGATCGTCACGGTATCTTTACCATATTGGACTGCTAGCTCCATATTTAGTCACCTGTAGAATTTGTTATTATCGATAATTTCATATTAATAGGTATAATTAAATATAATTTAAAGTTCTGCTCTTAATGAAGTAGAATTAATATGATCAATATTTATTCATTAAAGGTAAAAGGGGTTTTATACATGAACGCTAAAGGATCTTGTTCGGTAATAATTGCAGTTTTTTGTTTAATATTGTTATTAACCGGCATTTTCACCGTTGTACTGGCTGATGAAAATATTAACGCCCCATCAAAAACCTGCACACGCAGCCCTCGATCACGTGCATGGGTTGATGATGAGAAGATGGGTGGGATCGATGTTTCCGATCTAGCCAGGAACCAGGTCGATCCTGCGGTTATATCCGATGGCGAAAAGTACACATATTGCGTGTGGTCGGATGATCGAAACGGGGATTGGAATATCTATTTCACCAAGAGTGCGAACGCCGGTAATGTATGGAGCACAAATGTACACGTAATTAATGCAACCGTTTCACTGGGTGATCAGAAAAACCCGATGATAGCTTTAAACCCGGCAAATGGATCACATATTTATCTGGTCTGGCAAGATGATCGTGAGGTTGATGATGATGGTGATATCTATTTTTCATACTCGATCGATCGTGGCGATTCGTGGGCAAATGAAACACTTGTCAATACGATGAGCCAGGCCAAAACCACTCAATGGTACCCCGCAGTTGCCTGTGACCGGCTGGGTAATATCTATGTTGTCTGGTCAGATGACTCGGGTGGAGATTGGGATGTACAACTGAGCAGGTCAACAGACAATGGCAAGACATGGTCACCACCACAATTAGTGAATGACTTATTCCTGAATGGTAAAAACCAGCTGAGACCTGATCTGGTAGTGGATGATAATGGAATTATCTACGTCGCCTGGGAGGATGATAGGATTGGTAATAACCAGATCTACTTCAGTCGATCAAAGAACCAAGGAGCTGCATTTTCAAAAGATACACAAGTGAGTTCGGTCAAAACGTTAACCGCCGCTAGAAAGGTCGATCTCGAAGTGGATAGATACAATAATATATTCGTAGTCTGGATGGAAGATTCTAATAGCCAGTACAATGTCCATTTCTCGAACTCGTTGGACAATGGTGCACATTTTTCCACACCGATTCGTGTCAATGATGAGGAAAATGTCTGTGCTGCAGATGCGGACCCGGTTGTACTAGCTGACGATTATGGCAATATCTACGCTGCCTGGGCAGACAAGCGCGCAGAGAACCATATATACATAGGCCATTCACCGGACAGTGGTAAGAGTTTTTCAGTAAATGAAAAGGTGGATGATGCGGATGATACTAAAGCTACTGTCAAAAGTACCACTACAAAAGAACAGCTTGAGCGAGGCCAACCACAATTGATCCGATTGAAGAATAAATTACAGATCTTCTGGACTGATTATATCAACGACCCGAACCCGGATGATGGGATGCCTCAAAATGGCGATATTTATTTTGATTGGAACCTCACGTTGCCGAACACTAAACCCGAGAAACCGCAGTTTGATACCGGTAAGATCACACATGGTTGGTGGTTCATTAATTTAACCTGGCAAATATCCACAGACCTGGACTTTTTAAAGTATAAGGTGTATAATAGTATAGTCAAGGATTTTACACCTGATGACGCTACGATACATTCCACATATACAGACCGCGGCCATAATTTTGCAAACATAACTGGTCTTGCACCAGCGTCCATGTATTACTTCAAGTTAATTGTGGAAGACAAGTGGGGTTTAACAAGCACATCGGACCAATTAGCATATCCAACGAAGATCAATACCGAACCAACCATCGAGCTTCTTCAACCAAATGGCTCTATTAATGATCTGGCCGACGAATCATTTGAGATCGTATGGAACGATTATGACCCTGACGATAATGCCACGATCAAATTATATTATGATACAAATCAGAATGCAGCCGACGGTAAGAACTTGATCGTTATCGTTCCATATGGCGAGGACAGCGCGAAGAATTTCTATATTTGGGATACCCATGAAATACAGAATGGTTCGTATTATGTGGTGGCCATGATCAGCGACCCGATCAATGGCGAGGGTTATCCGGTATACAGCTATGGCAAGGTTTCGATCTATCATGGTAACCTTGATCCGTTTGTAAGAGTAATGTTCATTTCACCCAGAAATATAAGTAATGTCCAGCCGACCACCTCGATCGTTTTACTTTTCAATAAGGACCTGGACATGAGTACGGTGCACCAAGATAGTTTCGTGGTAACAGATCGTAACGGGTTCATCGTACCTGGTGAGTTTAGTTTTGAATCGGAGACGAATAAGCTTAGATTCGACCCGGATTTTCTTTGGAACGGCTCCGAACATTACCAGGTTCGGCTAACCACAGCTATCAGAGATGCAACTGGCTTGTTCAAGCTGGAGCATGAATATCTATGGTGGTTTGAAACCGGGTTAATCCCTGTCAACAACGGCACAATCGAAGGCGAGATCGTGGATGAATATTGGCAAAACCCAGTTAAAGGTGCGATCGTGACGTTGATAGATACCGAGGATAACAACAACACATGGAATACCACAACCGACGCCAACGGGGACTTCGTATTCATTGTCGGGTATGGCCAGTACGAGTTATATGTGTATAGAGAATCTTTCCAGAGTACCGAGAAAATAATAATAAACCTGACCCAGGTCAATTACCCGGTGAAAACGATCGAATTGATCCAACCATTTATTAATAACTTCGAGATCAATAAAAACAAACTTACACTGGATGATAATTTAAAGGTATCTGCAATTGCCACACACATAAACAATGAGCAATTAACATATACCTGGGACTTTGGTGATGGCACGGTACAGGTAGGTGAAAATGTTTCGCACAAATTCAAAAAACCCGGTGAATATAATGTAATACTAACGGTAACAGACGAAAATAACGGAACCGTAACCCAGAGTACGATCGTAACAGTTGAAAGCGCCCGGGAGGATCTTCTCTATTTCTTTGTTGGCATTGCAATAGTTGTTCTGGTAATAGGGCTGATCTTGATATTTTTCGTCCTTGTCCGTGCCCGTAAACAGTTCAAGGAAAAGAGAGAGAAATCGGATTCACGAGTAGAATTGGAAAAGGTTGAAGCTGTAGAAATAGGCGAAGAAGAAATTGATGCATCAGAAACCAAAAAAGGAAAAGTAAAAGGGAAAGAAAAAGGCAAGATAAAAGAAAAACAAGATAGGATAAGTAAATTAACAAAACCTAAAGTGATCACGGAAAAAAGAAGGATAGATAAGGATAAAAAAGGAGAGAGAAAAAAAGACGTAGCCAAACCGAAACCAGAGAAATTAAAACATACTAAGAAGAAAGGTAAGCTACCAGAGAAAAAATTATATCGCAAAAAGAATAATGATTGATACATTTTTTGAAAGTCAAATTTCAAAAGTTAAATCTTAAAAGTTAAAAGTAAAATTTACGAACAAACTTCTCCCTTTCTTTTGCCCTAATACGGTCTTTGGCCTGGCTCGGTGCGCTGGCTCTCTGGCTTTAATTCTATTTTGCCATAATCACCAGCTCGCCTGCTCCCTCACAAATTATTACGAGATCCGGGAGGTGGGAAATATTGAGGGAGTTGATGCCATGATGATGAAGAGTGTGTATGTGTGTATGGAGGTGAAATAGGTGTTTACATTTGAGGTAGGTGAAGTCGGTAAAATTCCTCTTTACCATACGTAAGAGCTACTACTAAGATCATTAAAATTTTTTCATTTTAATTTAAGATTAACCTAAACTCGGTGATCAACTCGTGTAAATAGAGATAGAATAACAATAATACATAGATTTGCTTTTAAAATAGCTAGGTTATAACAACATATATATATACGGCATCGAATAATAATAGGTATGCTACTGTTTAGCAAGGAATTTATTCGATTAATAATATAATAAGGAACTAATAAAAACCTATTGGAGAATTATCATGAAAAACTTAATCCGGATGATATTAACAGGATTTGTGGTTTTTGTCTTATTAGCTACAGGTGCCAGTGCTGTTACTTACAATGATGCGGATGGTGATGGTATCTGTGAGCCAAGTGAGGAAATTACTTTTGAGGGTGATGTTTCCTATATTGACGACCAGGGTAATGAACATTGGTTCAGTATGTGGGAATGGGATTTTGATAGTGATGGTACTATTGATGCTACTGGTCGAATAGTTAAATATACTTTTGATACTGAAGGTATCTATCAAGTCACTTTAAAAGAAATTAATGCTAATGGCTATGTAGTGGTATTTGAAATATAAATAAAATCAGATCAACCAAACCCAGTACCCAAGCTAGAGCTTGAACCAGAGCAAGTCCTTGCAAACGCAATCGACGAATTGGAGGCTATGAAACCTACTGGAGATCATAAACTTGATAACAGACTCGACAAGGCGATCAAAGAATTGAACAAGGCTTTAAATGAATTTGAAAAAGATAAACCTTCTAAAGCATTTAACAAGATCGCAAAGGCCATTAAACATCTAGAGAAAGCACAGAAAAAAGGTGGGGCTACCCAGGAAATTATTGATGATCTAATTGACCTGGTGTAGAGAATTGTTGACCGTTTTGGCCCTTTGGGTTTTGCTCTTCGCATCTGGTTGAAAAGGTACATCTTCTTTTCTATATATTCTTTTTTTTCCTTCTTTACTACTTATATTTTATATTATTTTATATTGAATAAAAAGGATAACTTTATGATATAGAAGTAATATAATTATTATTTAATAAAGAGATAATAGGATTCAAATTATATTATTAAATGTACCGCGGAAGAGAGGAGAGAAAATAATTTGATTCTTAGCGCCCAGAATCAAAATAAGATTAGTCAATATAATCTTAACCACCCCAAAGTAGCTCGTGCTAAAAATGCATTTAGAAAAGTTTTATGGTCCAAACCTAAAGGCACAGAAATTAATCTCCCCAAGTTAATATTTACCAAAAAGAGTGATCAGAAAAATGGTAATGGTTTAGCTACAGTTAACGGATTGATAAATGGTAATGGTTTATCAGATGGGAACGGATTAACTATAAATTTATTTTCAAATAATAAATATGAATGTCATCAAACAAAACGAAGGCAAAGGTTAAATCAAATAATAATAAAAAATCAACGCAGAAAGTGGCTCAAGGTAATTGTGGCCACCATCTTAATTATATTTCCATTATCTATATATATGATAGAATTTGATGATAAGGATTTTAATATCCAGATTGACGGTGAATTTGAAGATTGGGAGAAAAAAGGAATCACACAATATCTTGATACCGACTATCCTCCAGTCGTAAATCCATCGGCAAACTTGATAGATTGTCGATTTTGCCATAAAGATGATATCCTGGATTTCTATGTTCGTGCAGAATGGGATCTATTTGGTAGTCAAAGTACTCATTCGTGGAATAATGATGAATTATATAAACTTGATATTTTTATTGACCATGATTTAAATGTTCTAACTGGGTATCAAGTAGAAGGAATAGGTGCGGATGAACGAATAGAAATTCAAGGCCAACATGGAATTATTACTAAATCATATTCTTATTATTTTGATAATAATAATAACTTGGATTGGAATGGTTGGGTGCGAAATTCTGATGTGGAAGTTGTTAAAAAACAGTTTAGACTAGAGGGTAAGCATTATCTATCTACCTCAGCAATAGGATCAGTCCCAGCACTACAAAGTGATACTATAGTTAAGGATCAAAATTTACCAAATTTGCCAAAAAGTACTTGGTTAGGAGATATTGGCTCTAACCAGGTTTGTATTGTACTCCAGATGATGGATAGTTTCGGCAATAAGGATCTTACTACACCTATCCTCACAGGATCTGATACCTGGCTACAACTAGAAATCATAGATATTAGCCCTGATAACATATTAGCTGGTAATAATATTGTGCCAATAATAGCTCTAGATTTTAATTCAAATTTAAAGCCCCAGCATAATAATAATGATAATAATGATAACTCCATGGAGATCGAATCACTCGCTTGGTCATTTGAGTTCGTACAAGAATCCTCAATAATTAACACTTTGAATGACCTAGGTGAATTAACCTTATTTGGGGACGAAAACAGAAATATGCAATTAGATTCCCAGGATTATCCAATAAATAATTATCAAATTGACCAATCACCGGATGGAATTTTTACATTAGATTTTTCACCACCATTATTAGTGCCAGGTGATGTGGGTAAAAACTTTATAATGGCCTTTAAATCAAAATATACATCTGATCACGATAGTTTATTGAAAATAGATCTTTATCCTTCGGACGTTAAGTCATTCACACCAATCATTATTGATATACCTGATAATTCTGATGATAAAATGCTAATGTACTTAGGTGAGGTGCCTCAAGGTATCGCCATTGATGGCATCTTTGGAGATTGGTCAAATACTGGGCAAGTGAACCAAGACATAGATATACCAACACTAAATAAAAATGATGATGCCCGTGATATTCGGGAGATCGGAATCGATGTAAATCCCCGTACTGGCACATTATCATGCTATCTAAGTGTCTCTGGTGAGTTGCTCCAAGGTACACCTGTACCGCCCATATTTTATTCAGATGTCCTATCGACGTCAGCCCAGGCCTCATCTTCAACACAAAAGTCACACACTTCGGATATCCTCCCAATGGATGACTCAAAAGTGATTACTCAACTGCCCGATGAATTGTTAGGCACTGATAAAATCTCGATTTTTATCGATACAGATCAAAACGTAAACACAGGTTATAAACCTAATTGGCTTGCCATAGGAGCAGAATATTTAATAACAATCACTGGCCGAGATGGTTTTCTCGACAATCATGAGCTTTTTAAATACGAATCATCAACGGGTACAACTTGGTGCTGGAGGAAAGTGATTGAAGTTCCCGCAGAAAAAGATTACTGGCAAATTGAGACACAAATAGATTGGGGATCTTTGGGCTTTGAAATTCCTGATAATTTTGAGGCTATATTTATTATATCAGATTGGTCTGGAGAAACTAAAGATTCCGCCTCGATGGGCTATTTATGTGCTCCTTATCAAGATATCTTGACCAAGCCATCAATTTTCAACCTAGATGAAGAGTCTGCAGAATCCAATACCGATCCTGGGCTCTCAAGTCATTTTGTTAACGGTGATAATGGGTCCACGGATCCACAAGGTACACGGAGTGCTTTTGTTAACATTACAAGTAATGATATGTATATCTCAGCAATGCCAAATCAGCGAAAATTGGTACGCGATTCTAATGGATATTGGTATGCGTTCTGGCATAATGATAGTAAGGTTATGGCGAAGCGCTCTGATGATTCCCTAGGCACCACCTGGTCAGCAAATGCTGTGGTTCTGGCTGGTGGGGAGAGTTCTGTCATTAATGGTGCAAATGGCTCAGCTATGTATCCAGCGGTAGCAATATCTCGAGACATGACTAATTTGAGCAATAATTCTATTCATTTAGTGTGGACTAGGGTGAATAATAGTAATTATACTATATGTTACAGTAAATGTGTAAATCTCACAAATAATGCTAATTTCATAAATCCAAATTCATGGTGCAGTGCCTCAGGTAGCCAGGGGTATGATGAATTAACTAATAACATATATCGCACTGCTCTTTATGGCTATGCAAGTATAGCATTAGACTCAAGCGGCCAACCACATATTGTCTGGCAAGATGAATATAGAGATTTTGATTACATGATTAATTACACTATGTATGATAACTCAGCGGGTTGGCATGACGGTAATAGTAAATGGCTTCAGATTTCACCTGGGGGTAACTTCGATCATCGCAAACCATGTATAGATATTAGCCCAAATGGTACCATCCATGTAGTTTACCAGAATTTATCCGCCTCTCCGTATGTGATCAGTTATCGTCAATGCTGGGATCCGATCCAAAGTATGAGCCCTAGCAACTGGGGTGCAGTTAATCACTCAACTGGTTGGGATGATGTTGCTCTAAGCCATGGCGGTGGGCCGTTAAATGAGCCGTCAATGGTGTGTGACGCACAGAATCGAGTTTGGATTGTGACATATAAATCAGGCACCTGGGATCTCTGGCATACAATGGAGGATTTTCAGGATTCAACGTACTGGCCTGGGCCATTCTTGATTAATAATAAAGGTGAGAACAGGTATCCTACAATTGGTTATGATACTAGTGGTGTGGTGTATTGTGTCTGGCAACATTTGGATCCTTCATATAATTCGAATGTAACCCTGTCATATAATACTTCTTCTGGCTGGGTTACACCAATCGATGTTGTAAGTGGTAATGAAAACGTTTATCCACAAATTCCCAAGAACCTATCCGCATCTAGTAATCTCGTGGGATTCATTTATAAAGACCATACCAATTTTGATTTAGAATTCGAATCAATACCAGAATTTTCCGATCTACTTCATTTTATATCCATTATTTTAATTTTTCAGATCTTAGTAATGATAACAAATAAAAGAAAATGGTTTAAAATAAAAGCTAGGAGTAAAGTTTAGATGAAAGCTAGAAAAAAGAATAATAAAACAAGATCCAAAAAACAAAATCGTCTAGTTGGCTGGTTGAGTTCGAAGAAGGTTGGTCTCACCTGGCTAGTTATACTTGGATATTTGTTTTATATATTCATGGTTCTAATAATGCGTGCTCCGTTTTTGGCTGAACAATACGTTGAGAACTCCATTCCAGAGGTAGTAGAATCTCACCTGACCTTTTATTCAGATGATCGGCAATCACACTACGATGTTGAGTTGGTAGATGATAGTACACCTGGGCGAATAGATGTATCTTATTATTCCGAGAGTAATACATTACGAGTCACAATTGTGAATATAAAATCCTTGACGATTTATGCACGCTCAATGTATAATGATGAATGCCAGGATGTGTTTGGTTTTGATCCAAATAAAAATTCAAATTATTATAAATGGTTTTTCATTGAGAAAAATCATTTGAATGTAAATATTGAATCTGATAATGCTCTGGACATTCTTAAATTCATAGACGTTCCAAAACCATATTCCGTTATCGTTAATAGTAAAACTTGTACGGAGGGTAAAGAGTATCGCTATATCTCCGACGAAGGTGTAGCATTATCTCAAATAAATTCTGGGTCAACTAATGTCGATATATATTTCAAAGCTATCGAGGAAAAAATAAAAGCACCAATTGCGCTCATCAAAGCATCGAAATATTTAATACAGGTGGATGAAGAAGTAGAGCTCGATGGCTCTGAATCATATGATCAAAATTCAGATGGAAAGATAATAAATTACCTGTGGGATTTTGGTGATGGAAATTTTACCAATGGTATAGAAAAAGCAAAGCATCAATATAGAAAACCTGGTGTTTTTGGTATAATACTAACTGTTGTAAATTCAAATTATCTGATAAATCATGCATATTTTAATATCACTGTACTAGAAACCTCTGAACTTTTCATCCGTGGAACGGTACCAGATATTAGAATTATAGAAGATAGTACAACTTTTACACTTAATCTCCGTAAATATGAACCGCCTTCAACAGACCAAGCGGCAGAGTATTTCTGGTACATGACCGGTGAGGATTCTACATTATACTCGATATCCGGTGAAAATAATTCTGATGATAGAATTTTGATCACACCGTTAAAAAACCAGTTTGGTAATGATTTGGTCTGGTTGTGGTTGTTCGATATAAATGATAATTTGACCTATCAAGCATTATGGATAAATATTACACCGGTAAACGATCGGCCCACGATCTTTGGCATACCAGATATTACTATTCACTATGATGTGCCATATGATTTCTATTATATGCCTTATGTAACAGATGTAGACACACCACTTGAAAAACTCGTACTCAATTCATCGGATGCTAGATACACAAAGGTATCTGGTCTGAATGTAACTTATACATACCCAAAAAGTATGGTTGGAGAGACCGAGTATGTAATTCTAACGATCTGGGATGGTACCGCAGAGAGTAGTGATGTGGTTGCGGTTTGGATCACTGATGATTGGGTGCCCAATCTGATCATTCCATTACCTGATGTATATCTTGATGAGGGTGAAATATACTATAATTATTTTGATTTGGATGATTATTTTATGGACCCTGATAACGACACGCTATTTTATTCATATGGGTATACACATGTGAATGTTATAATAAATGATGATCATACTGTAGATTTTCATGCACCAGAGGATTGGAATGGTGAAGAG
This sequence comes from Thermoplasmata archaeon, assembly GCA_020696345.1. Lineage (GTDB taxonomy): Archaea > Thermoplasmatota > Penumbrarchaeia > JAEHCK01 > JAEHCK01 > JAEHCK01. The sequence continues at coordinate 36,688 of JAEHCK010000023.1, forward strand.
TTAACTACCTTCCGTGCCACCGACCCCTGTGGGGCACTTATTGAAGATATTATTGCAGTAACTGTCAAACCAATTAACGACCCACCCGAGATTAAGAATGTGCCAAATTTAGTTGTGCGTTATGGTCAGGACTATTTTTTCGATGTCTCACCTTATATTTATGATGAGGAGAATTCTTTAGATGAATTAACATTAATTTCATCAGACCCAACCAATATTAAAATAGCTCCACAAAATCATCTGTCAATAATCGTAAATTATCCCTATCGACCAGATATTCCATATACTCAAACTGTAAAATTGACTATTTCAGATGGTATCAACGAAGGATTTCAAATCATAACTGTTTACGTAAAAGATAATTATCCACCAATTTTATTAAAACCATTCCAGGAATTAATCCTATATGAGGATGTACCAAAAAATAGCGTCATGAACATGTACGATTATTTCGAGGATAATGATAGCGCTATGCTATATTTCAGAGCCATACATACAAATATGGTTCAGGTTGATTTTCATGTGAATGGTTCTATAGATATCAGCAATGCCCCCAACTGGTCGGGTGGAGAGGCAATTACCTTCCGTGCAGAGGACCCTGAGCAAGCATTTGTTGAGGGGAAGATAAACATTAAAGTATTACCTGTTAATGACCCGCCAATAATATCTGAAATACCAGTGCAACGATTCAATATCAGCGAGAAATACAAATTAGATCTGATCACTTACATTTCGGATATAGATAATAACATAACCCAGCTACAAATTTGGATCGAGGACTCGGATATCGATTATGAGATCCATGGTGCAAACATCATGTTCTTTACCACAAAATCCATTACCACAACACTCACCCTTCATGTATCAGATGGACAAGAGGAGGCCAGTCAAAAGGTTTTAGTAGAGGTAGTGGGAAAAAAGCATAAAAAACCAGGATTTATATTCGAATTTGCTATTTTAATAATGATCATTTTAATTATGATAATTGGTATTTTTGGGTTTGTTTACAGAAATTATCGTGGTAATTATGATATTACTGAGTTATTCTTGATCTATCATAATGGTTTATTATTACTTCATTTAAGTAATAAAGATATAGATCGTGATAAAACCGATGCAGATATCATAAGCGGCATGTTTACTGCAGTACAAGATTTTGTGCAGGATTCGTTTGCAAGTAATAACGTAGAAAATGAGGACTGGTCTTTAAAGAAATTCGAGTTTAAAAATAACAATATACTTATTGATCGTGGCGACTTTTTATATATTGCAGTAATTTACACCGGCAGCCCTGGTAAAAAACTAGGTATACAACTTAAGAAGGCTCGAACTGAGATAGAGAATAAATATAAAAAGGTATTAAAAAAATGGTCAGGCAAAATGGATCAACTATCGGGAATCGAAAAAATAATCCATAAGCATAATATAATTATTAACCCAAAAAAGCATTCGAAAATATCAGAGCCGCAGCCCATGGATGATCCTACATTAAATATTGATCCCGATCAAGCACCACAGAACACCAGTGAGCAAGCACCTATGCAAAATAATTATAAATGATTGTTTTTCTATTAATTTTAGCTATAATATAATTTAGAGTAGAGTTATCACCGACCGTTTGATTTGCTTTGACCTTCAGTCAAAGGCGTCCATTACCTTTAGCAAAGTAACTTAATTTCCGGAACTTTATTGTCTTGTTGGCCATATGATTTTTTACGAAAATTTCGGTTCTTTGATATCGGTAATAGCAGCGACTCTATGCTTAAAAAGAAGCAATGGTAAGAGGGAGAGACCATTCCGATAAAATAGTGATTATAAACATTGGTGAGAGGGTAAGTTTGTATTTACCAATCCTCTCACCAGCGGTTCTAGCCCCGACCCTACAATCCATAAATAGCTGACCGCTTTAAGGATTGCGCCACCCCATTCTCAGGCGAATTGTGACATGTTCACGATTATATCCCTCACCATTGTATATTGTTGAGAATATTAATGTTCAACAAAGTCACAACTTTTGTCGTCACTATTAAGTTAGGCTAGACGCCAAAAGTGGGGCATCCACGGCGATGCTCTCGTCAATGGGGAAATGTTCTCGCATCGGAAGGCTCGCTCTTACTGAGTGCGCTGTGTGCCCTTTATCAGTACTTTATTGGATTGAGAATATACACCGCCCACCCACAATACTCCCGTCCATATTTCAAATAATCATCCTGAATCTCATGATACCAATCAACTACTTGTTGTAGTTCCTGGTGGTTTTGATTTTCTTCAATCCATCGAGATAGACTATACCAGTTACTGGCTTCGTATCTATCCCAATCATCATTATTCGCTCTAACCATATATTCGATATCGAAACCTTCCTCTCTAGCAATTTTCAGAAGTTCGATTTCGGTATGGATGGGTTCGATCTTTTTTCGGTATTCTTCCGGCACCGGTTCTGTTATCAAATATGGCTCTCCAATAACCAACTTACCTTTAGGATGAATTGCATCTTTCATACCGAGAATCGTTTCTCTATACCCACCCCAGATAAATGATGCACCTATACAAGCTGCAACATCAAATAATCCCTTTTCATATTGGAATTTCGAGCCATCAATACATTCAATTCTAATTCGATCATTAAGGTTTCTTTCGGTAATTTTCTTTTGAGCTCTTTCGCAAGCGTGTTCACGAATATCTATCCCTATTCCTTTAGAACCAAAAGATTCTGCCCAAAGCACTAATATTTCTGCGAAACCGCTTCCAAATTCGATTATACAATCATCCTTTTTCAGACCAAGAAACTTACCGATTGTATTAATTTTTTCTGATGAAAACGGATTTATCAATTCCATATATTGCTCTGCAATATCATACAATTTAAACTTATCCAAATGCACTCCTCCGAACTATAAATCGGGCACACAGCTTTTCTGGTAATCGCTCGTCTTCAAATCACTTGCTTTCATAAAGCTATATTCCTACTTAAATTAAGCTATCTTTATGCATATATATCTATAACAGACCCCGTACACACTCTGGCTATTGGTTTGTTAATTATTTTAGATCTTCGCTTCACGCCCTCAACTTTTAAATATGATATTTGAAAGAATAACCGAACTTCAGATAGATAGAATAGTGCCCAACCCCGATCAACCCAGAAAAGATCTCGGCGATGGTGCGAAGATCGATGAACTTGCACGATCCATTCAACAAGAGGGCTTGATCCAGCCTATTATCGTCAGGAAAAAATTGAATAATTACCAGATCGTGGTTGGCGAACGCCGCTGGCGTGCCTGTAAGATTGCAGGTATTGATACGATCCCTGCAATAATCAAAGATGTTAATACTACTTCGTGGGTAAAAGGTGCTTGGTTGTTGCTTGGGGAGGTGTGAGGTGTGAGTACGCTCACGAATTTCATTCGTTCGCTTGAGGTGAGAGGGGTAAATATAAACCGTAAATCCCAAATCAAAAATCCAAAGTTTAAGTTTGGGATTTTGAGTTTGGGATTTAAAATTATATTTAATCCACCTTCCATAATTCAATCAATTTATCAGTTAAGAGTACGATCGGCCAGATAGTTGACGCGAAGGAGTTTCGAGATAAAAAAAGTATGCCGGGCATACTTTCTTCAAAATTGATCAGAGAAACCAAGGCGATCGAAGACGATGATCTAAGAGCCAAAGTAATTGAAAAAATTCAGGAGGAACATATCCCGTCGCACGAGGTGAAGGAATTTGTTCGAGAGATCCAAAAAGCTTCCGGGCATAAGCGCGAAGAACTGCTGAGACCGGGTGCCAGAATTACCGGCAAAGATAAGATCATATTGCACAGTCTCCCACGGCTGGAACGTAGCGTGGACGAGTTTGCTACGATCGACAGTAAGATCTTAGGATCGCTGGGTGTGGATGAGAAGAAGCGGCGAAAAGCAAGATTGGAGACTATAGTTGAGAGATTAGGCGAGGTTGTGAAAAGGATATAATGGGAAAATGCGTTCGTCGCATTGAGAGGTTACACCCACGGTCCATTCAGTGTCTCGGTGGTTGATTGATGTATTTTTTGGTACTAATAAACCACAGAGTCCCAGAGATAACTGAATAATGATATGGAAATATCAATAGAACACGGATGACACGGATAAAGCGGATTTACATGGATCGAAGGATTTTTAGTATTGAACTCATTGAATCCGTGATGATCCGTTGTATCCGTGTTTTTAATCCGTGTTCTATAGAGTGATTTGGGGGTTCTTTTTACATCAAATTATTCAAAAAAAAATTATTATCTATACCTAGGAGATCTGTGAATATATTCACTATTTCCTTATTAAAAGATTTGACCGACCTGGTAGGTTGAAATTCCAATAGACGTTAGTAAAAAGTATGGCCGCCATATTTCCTACGAAATTGATCACCCAGACCAGGGGCATCAAAGACGATGAACTCAGAGCCAAAGTAATTGATAAAATACAGAAAGACCAGATCCCGTCCCATGAAGTACGGCAATTTGTTCGAGAGATCCAAAAAGCTCCCGGGCACAAGCGCGAAGAAATGCTGAAACCGGGCTCCAAGATTGCCGATCAATATAAAATTATAATGCGCCCGATCCGGAGACTAGAAAAAAGCTTGGACGAGTTCGTTTGGATCGACACCAAGATCTTGGGATCGCTGAGTACGGAGCAGAAAGAGCAGATAAAAGCAAGATTGGGATCAATGGCCGAGAAATTGGATGAGGTTATGAAAAAAATTGATATGCAAAGATGATGGTTGAGGCAATTTTTAAAGTCAAATTTCAAAAGTTAAATCTTAAAAGTTCTGATCACTTTTGACTTTTACCAGGGTAAGAATTCTTTACTCATTGTTATTTATTATAAGAATTCTTAGCTCAAGAATAATTTGTATCAACAAATTGTTCGAGTTTTGACTTTTGCCTTTTCAATTTATCAATCTTAAAATCAAGTTGTGTGTATTCGTGGTTCCAAACCGTAAAATCGATCTGTGTAAATTCCAGTTTTTATTTTAACTTTTAACTTTCCCAATTCTTTGCCCATCTCAGCGTTTTTTACGTATCCCGATCACGCAAATTGAAGCGGTGCATGCCATAATAATTACCATGGTACTGCCGCAAACCCTAATGCTTTCTTCCTCGTCTATGGGTATGGGCTCACCCACCAAGAAACTGGTATACGCGGTATAAGTCGGGTCGTGCTCGATCCGGTAGCCGCCCCACTGTGGGAATGCAACCGCATACCAGAAGTTCTGTTTGTGGAAGTTGAAGATCGCTTTTTGTTTCAGGTCATGGGGCGAGTCATAATTTTTTTGAATTGTATCGGATGTGCCGTATGCCATGATCGATATCAGATCTGCCGATAATAATAATTGTTTTTGGATCAGCAATTTATCCAAGGGTCGTGCCTTTATCAATATATTAACCGCTTTTTGATCGGGAGTGATAAGCGCAGGATGAGTCTGGGTCTCGTCAAAAACATCATAGGTGCCCCGGAAACCTATTTCAAAGACACGCTCTTGATCTTTCAATTCCATTGTCAGGTTCTCGTGCAGCGGTTTGGAGATGCCGGTATCGATCACATTGCCCGACCCAGCGCCTACTACACGGGAATACGATGTAAAGGTTGCGACATAATGTACTGCTGCAATACCAAATGTGTCGGGTATCTGGGTCACATCTACCTGAACTGGTATACCCAATATAAACGCCCAGAGTTCGGTAACCTGGCCGATATCATAGAATGTCTCTGCCTTCACCTCGCCATTTTCCAGGTCAAGAGTGATCTCATAACGAAAGGTCAATTCAGAAAACTTTGCGATCCAACCGGTCTTGAACACCGCGCTCAGGTATGGGTTCTCGGTCACTATGGCATATAAATTCTTATAGCTGATCTCAAAAATATAATGTGTATCATCGATTCTTTCCACCATACGTTCAGTGGTGGGAACATAATTATTATCGACCAGCGACCCGGCGCCGAACGGAATGATGAAAAATACCTTCTCTTCACCTGGGTCAGGTACTCCTTGCTCGGGGTTATATGTATTATTATACCCCATTAGAAATGCAAAAACCGCACCAATGAAAACCTCTTGACCTTTTGGTGAATAGTAATGTAACCCGAACAACTGGTACGGGTAGGTGCCGATATTGGTGTCGTTCTCGATTTTGTTAATGGCCACCAGAAATGCCTGGACATTATGGCTGTTCATGTAGAATATCGAGCTCGTCAGGTTATAACCCTCTTCGGTGGTATTCGAGTGGTCAGCTACCCAAAATTCCTCATCGAAAGTATGCCCGGTATATTTCTTCTCGTCACCATCTTTCCAGTCATCCAATGCATCGGCGGGGATGGTTGAAGAAAAAATTAAAATCAGAGCTATAGAGATTACCAATCCAAAACTAATCCTAATCGATCTCATACCAATTCCTCTCAATTTGAATTGCGCTGAAAATAATGGATTAATGTAATATATATTTTTGCTTGAAAATGCTGGGTATTGTTGGGGGCAATTCAAATAAGCACCAATGCCACCTTCGGTGGAAGTTCCAAGCACCAAATAACAATAACCAAATAAGCACCAATTACCGAAATTACAATAATTCAAACGTTATTTGATCTATGTTTTGATAATTCGGTCATTGGTTATTGGTTATTATTTGATTATTGTTGCTTGGTTATTGGTTATTTAACAGATCAATAACCAATCACCCAACTCTACATTTTTATATTAGATTCCTATTACCAGTTCAATAGGACATCATTAAAAAATAATCACCCAAAGGGGGGGAGATTCATGGTAGCGGAAATAATTAGTGGTAAAGAAGTAGCAAAAACCATTCGAGAAGAATTGACAGTTAAGGTTTCGGCACTTAAGGCCGAGAAAGGTATTATACCCGGGCTTGGTGTGATATTAGTTGGCGAAGACCCGGCCTCGGTCTCGTATGTAACCGCAAAGGGTAAGGCATGTGAACAACTTGGTATTTTCGAAGAGACCTATAAGATGTCCGAGGACACATCTGAAGCGGATGTGCTGGCCAAGGTGGAAGAACTTAATAATGATCCACGGTTCCATGGAATTCTTGTACAACTACCGTTGCCCAAGCACATAGACGAGGAGAAGGTCCTTGTAAAGATCAACCCGGACAAGGATGTGGATGGTTTTCACCCGATGAACGTTGGAAAGATGGTTGTTGGCAAGGCGAGCTTTCTGCCCTGCACACCTCACGGCATCCAGGAACTTCTTATGAGATCGGGAAACGACCCGGAGGGTAAGCATGTGGTGATCGTAGGCCGAAGCAACATCGTTGGCAAGCCAATGATGAACATACTGGTCCAGAAAGCGCAGGGCGCAAATGCAACCGTGTGCATGTGTCATACCAGGACCAAGGACATGGCTGCAATGACCAGACAGGCGGATATATTGATCGTGGCGGCGGGTGTTCCCGAGATGATCAAAGCGGACATGGTTAAGGATGGTGTGGTTATTATCGATGTTGGGGTAAATCGAGTTGGTATGAAACCAAGTAAAAAGGACCCCGAACGGATGGTGGCAGACCTGCGAGGAGATGTGGATTTTGAAAGTGTGAAAGATAAAGCTTCCTTTATCACACCAGTTCCAGGCGGTGTAGGTCCAATGACCATCACCATGTTGATGGTTAATACTTACGAATCCGCACTTAAAAGTGCAAATGAATAAAAGGTGCATGATCGTTGCTTGGGGAGGGGTCAGGTGAGATGGCCATCTATTACATATTGAAAATAATAAAGGCAAGTGTGAGGTGGGAGTACGCTCACTCCCTTTGGTCGTTCGCTTGAGGTTAGAGGGGGAATCCTAACCCTAAATCCCAACCTCAAAGAAAATTTTTCATTAATTAATTCGCTGGTTGAATAAAAGTTTTCCAGCCCAAAGATTGCGGAAAATATTTTATAATTTTGTCCACAATATTAGGGCAAAGAAAATCCCAAAGTCAAAATCCAAAGTTTGAGTTTGGGGTTTTGTGTTTTCTTGGGACTAGGCTAATTTACTTCGGTAAATTAACTCGCTCTGGAGAACTCTACGACTTCTCCAAAGTTTGGTATTTATTTGGATTTGGGGTTTATTCTTAATCCTCTCACCTCAAACGCTTGTTTTTAAAAAAAGATCGTAGTGTACTCATACCTCACAGTGTGCCCAGCTAAGCCTACAAGTGCTTACAGGTGTATGTCCTGTCATGGTAAAACCAGAAAGCCATGTAGCAAACACCTAGTATTGGAAGCGATTCCAATGTTAGTGCGTGAATTATCCCCAAAGTGGGAGAGCAAGTTAGCAGTCCGTAGCATAAAGCGAATACTGCTGCGTCGTA
>JAEHCK010000087.1 GCA_020696345.1 Thermoplasmata archaeon
CAACGCATCAAAAATGTGGGGTGATGTTGTGATCCGCGATGATGGCCCTGCGAATTTCAAGGGCACCTGGGATACTGGCGATGTTATCACCTACGACCCGTTGAACACTCCTTATTTCGGATCTAGCGACCAGATCATGAATTATTATTCGAACCCTGGCACACCAAACCCCAATTATGGATTCAGGATCGATTTTGAGGATGAACTTATCGATGAGTGTACCCCGAATTCATACGACCAATCTATCCTGATGTGGGCCGACGAGGATGGTGACTGGAGTCTTGTTACTGACGATGTAGGCGAAGATGGTGTCGGCGGTACCGGTGATAATGGCGATGGTGACGGTCTGCCCACACCGGGTGAACCCAATGTAGATGAGGACCTTAATTTCACAGAATTCCGCAAAGCGTCAAATATGGTAGTTAATTTATCACTCTGGCATGATACCGAGTTCAGTGCAAGAGTCATGAACAGCAGTAATGTTGAAACAAATAAGGTAAGTGTTGGCGAAACCATTACGATCAAAGGAACGCTTAAAGATAGTGTAAATCCCAGTATTAAACCTACAGACAAAGCGCTGAAGATCAAGATCTTCGGGAATTTTATGCCGGGAATCATAAGAACTGATAATAAGGGAGAGTTCAGCTACGAATATACCATACCCGAGGACCCTGTAATTCGTATAGGGACCAGAGATATCGATATCATTTTCAATGATGCATTTTACGACCCGGATTATAACCCGGCAAATGCATCCCATGAATATTTAAAACCCACCGCTTTATCATCACAGACGTCGGGACCAGTCTCTGTTCGTTTATATAGGCCCACTACTATCATTTTGGAAAAGGAAGAATATGTTGGCTACATGTTCAGCTCAATTTCGATCAACGGTACAATAATAGACGATAATAACAATGCTTTGACAAAAACTATACTTAATGATGATGGCTCCACCGAGGTCGTTCCGTTAAGTGCATATAAATTAAGATTTGAGTGGGGCCGACAGAAGGATAATTACTATGATTATCTCGAATTTGATCTAGATGATACTTCAGGTAACTTTACCATACCAACATATCAAATAATTGACCAGCTTCAAGAGATGGGTGATATATCTATTACCATTAGTGTAATAATGAACAGTTCCCAGACATATTATCTTGATGCAAGTACAACGTTAACCGTGGTCGTGCGCAGCGAAGCAACTTTGGAGTTATGGATCGATCAAGATAACGATGGAGTATATAATGAAGAACATAGTAACAAAATAGGCGCCTTGGCTGATTATATTACCAGAACTGAGTTTGTAGATGAAGGCGGTAATATAAAACAATTCAATAATGTGGTGGTCTATGGTCGAATTTCATTCAAAAAAAGACCAGAGACCGGTTTAGATGATAAAGAAATCGAATATTTCTGGGAGGACACACATACAAGTTACGATGATAGTGGAACAACCACTATGAGTTCTACTAAAGATTTTGACATAAGTGGCCGCATAGAGGACGATGAAAGAGGGCAATTTCATATTCCAGACCCCAATCAGATCTGGGACGTGCCGAAGATCATCGAAACCAGTCACCTGTTGGGCCCGATAACTTTACACGTTAGATATTACGATGAAGGCGATTATATTGATCCAATAGAGATCAAAAAGGATTTCAATATTGTTGCAATGACCCAAATCACGGTAAAAGGCGGCCTGGGCATTAAAGGAGAAAACATAACCATTACCGGTCGTTTAGTTGATGACCTTGGAAAGAGCGTTCCACATCAGAATGTAAAACTATATTGGGAGATTATAAAGGGAGATCTATTAGTAGACGATAAATACGATCCTGTTAAATTGGCTGACGCACTCATCGGAAATACAACCACGGATTTGAATGGGTACTTCTCATTGGAGTCAGAGGAGATCTTAAAACAAAATGTGGATGTAGGTGAGATATATGTAGTTGCGATCTTTGACGGCTCGATACCTCCATATACACCAACCAATGCATATATCGGCTCAAGTTCCGAAGAAGTGCAGTTCAATATCTCTGCACATACCAGAATTGAAATAGATAGTAACTCGAAGAACCTTCGGTTGATACGAGGCCGATCGTTCAATATTGAAGGGGCCATCTCAGAGTTGTATAAAGGTGAGAAGAACCCGGATTCACAGGTGCTCCTGAAAATTGCAGACACCGATCAGATGGAATTATACATTAAAAATATTGAACAAGACGATGAAATTGAAATATCGGACTTTACTGTCAACTACAAATCCAAAGGTAAATTTAGAATTAACGGAACAGTGCCTGTGGATCTAGATGTTGGCACTGCAACATTACGCGTTGTTTTTAAAGGTAGCAAAAATGGCAATTATTTAGGCGATGAAGTTTTAACATACCACGAGGTCTGGGCAGACACGATAATTAAAATACTCAGCCCGGATTTCAGGAGCAAGGAGCTCGAGGAAGAGGGTTATGTTCTTCTGGAAGATATCAAATTGGATACGTATGACTCTAATTCTAAAAAGTTCGTAGAACCTGGGCTTGTATTCACTTTCCAGGTGCTGGAGTTGACCGAGGGCGTTAACCCCAAACCGGTAACAGAAGGTGAAGTGAAATTAACCATAAACTCTTCATATTCCGTATTCCGAAATTATTCGGTTAAAATTACAGATTCCCAGGGTTATGTGAACTTTACATTTAATACACCTTTAAAAGATACAGACTGGGGCTATACATTAGCAAAGAACGACCCCGAGGAATTGAAAATAACTGTAGAGTTTTCAGGAAAGGATTATTACTTAGCGTCCAGTTTATTACCGATCTACACTACCCACAGGCCGGCTGAAAAGGAAGAAGAACCAGGTGTGTGGACTCAAGAAAACATAATGCTCGCCTGGATCGCTGTGGCATTTATTATAATTTTCTTGATATCATTGTTCTTTGTCTGGCGCTGGTATGATAAACAACAGCGTATTCGTGGTATGAGGCGTATCATCAAGCGTGCCGCCGATCAATTGATCGCCGGGAACGAATATCAGGCAGTTATTTTCAAATCATACCAGAAACTAGGTGTGCACCTGCGTAAATATGGTTATCTACGTCGTGAATCCGAAACGTTCCGTGAATTTGAAGATGCGGTCCGTGGTGCATTACCCATCGATAGGATGAGCATGAACAATTTCTTACTACTACTGGAAGAGGCTCGTTATTCATCACACCAGATCGGCGAAAACCAGCGTAATGATGCGATCTTGAACTTACGTTCTATCGAGCACAGTTTGGATAGTATCATCATTGATGAAGATTCCGCAATTCGCGCCCTTGAGAGATTGGAGACCGAGGGTGTTAAAGAGACAAAGATCATCGTCGGCCAGAAACCGAGTGGCCCTGGCCCTGCCCCTAAAGGAGGTCCACAATTACTCAAACGACCTATTCCACCTAAACCCAAATTACCAGGAAAAACTCCCGTAACAACTAATAAACGGAATGCAACCTAGTTGTCTGGCTCAGGTTGAATTAGAGGCTCAAAATTAATATGTTATGCCAAAATATATATATTAAAATTCCAATAGGGCACAAAAAGATACATGAAACAGCCATTTCACTATATATTTGGAGATTAAGAACTCTCTTGGGAATGTAAAGGAAGATAATACAAAGTGAAAGTGTGTTATTATGATAAAACGAGGTTTGGCATTATTTGCATTATTATTTATTATTGTAGTATATATAATATATCCTTTATCTTATGCTGCGGTACAACCTGATGTAACTGAGCAACTCTCCCCTTATAGTGATGATTATAACGATATTTCATATTTTAAAGAGGATCTTGAAAATATAAAAGAGATCGATGATAAAGGTAATGAAAAAGATGCGCTCTACGATATATATACAATCGTAGCAAGTCCAACTATCCTAAATGGTCCGGATGTACAGCCAGAGAAAACAATATATATCGCAATGGGTTTGGAAAAGAAATATAATGACGAGGAAATAAATGCACTCCTTGAATTCTTACGCAAGGGTGGCAAGGCTATACTCGCAGATGATTATGGATATCTTAATGAATTTGCCAGATATTTCCGAGTAACATACTATCGCGGTAAATTCTTTGATTCCGAGTTTGATAGAAACGAGAATTTTACTATTGTGAATGCCAAGCTAAGTCAGGATCAATTTACACCGTATATTCCTACTGAAACCGATAAAGCATTTAACCAGACCAACACTCTAATGTTGAACAATTTAATGTTCAACATGCCGGACTATATCGAAGGTAATGCGTTAAAATGGTATGACCAAGACACACTGGCAGCAGATGGCGTCTGGGATTCCGATCAAGATGGTGATGGCCGGGTTGATGAAGATGGCCCGGAGAAAGGTACACCCATCGATGACGATATGGATAAAGCGAAAGCTGCAAATGATGGGCTGGATAACGATCATGACGGTTTGATAGATGATGAAGACCCTGATGAGGGGCTGAACGAAGATCCTTTGGATGATGATGGTGACTGGATCGACCTTAACAAAAATGGTGTTCAAGAGCCGATGATCTGGCGCGATAAAAATGGCAATGATAAATTCGATTTTGATGATATCAATGAGAACGGTTATTTCGATATAAATGACGGTTTCGAGATCGTTATAAATAATAAGATAGAGTCCGAATACATTTCAGGGGATTACGGTGTTGACGAAGAGATCTTTGATGGTATTGATAATGATGGAGATACCCTCGTGGATGAGGACCTAATGGGCTATAGGCTGCTGTTCAATGATGCAACCGGTATGGCCTCACAAGGCACGCGGATAATCGCCCATGGTGGCACTCACGATCCGCCCAGTTATGTGAACCTCGATAAGATCCCCGGGGCAAATACACCCAAATTGGGTGAAGATTTTTCACCTGATGATGTGGCCGATGAAATAAGCTCGCCGGGGTCGGAAATACAATTAATAATAGAAGTGTTGATATGTCCGGAGTGTGGTGGTGCCATAGATATCAGGACCGGTGATTGCCTGGATACCACGGCAGATTTTATGGTTAAGGATCCATGTACCTCACATCATAGAACAGAAGAATTTCACGATTTTGGTTCGATAATCTTTATCAGCGATTCAAGCGTTTTTGTTAATGATATTTATAACTTAGATCATTTAGCCACCGATGATGATACGAATGAAATTTACGGAATAGATGATGAGATAAATTCCGAGGAATGGGATAATGCACCCGTGGGAATTGATGGAATAACCAACAGGGACAAGTTAGAATCCGAGTTAGATAATGAGGTGTTGAGAGATTATCTACTGGACCAGACACCGGACGGTGAACTTGATTATGATAATAATAAATTCACAAACGATCTGTTCAGGTATTTACTACCCGAGGGCGGCATTGTCGTATTTGACGAAAGCCGACATTACCAGGAAAATGAATTTTTAATTCCGGTTTATTCGACAATTCAGGTTGTAACTTTCTTAACATCCGACCCATGGTATAGTATGGCGATGATCATTATTTTCGTATTATTATTATCATTTACAGTTGCAGTAGTAAAAAACAAAGAAAGTTGGGTTCACAGGCACAATATAAATGTACTTAATTCACACCGCTCACTACCAACCTCAAAATCAGATCAAGTAGAGCGGATCAAATGGGCGGTGTTGAGTAAAATACGTTTAATTCGAGGTTTATCGCCCGAAGAATTCCAAGTACTTAGTGCTGCGGAGATCAACAATATGATCTCAGATCCGCAGCTTATTGAATTGGTCAAAAATCCGAATCGAACATTTACCGATGAAGAGATCAGATATCTCATGGAGAAAATATCTAAGATCGGTAAATAATAATATATAAGATGTAAAATATGAAAAAAAATAATAAAAAGAGAAAAGATGAAGGTGATGAGAGATGCCAAATGGAAAACAACAACAACAACCGGGAGCTCAGATTCGAGGTGCGCCTGGTGCAGGACCAGGTAGACAATTACCCCCGGGGCCACCAGGTGGTGCACCGCCACCGCGCGGACGCGCTCCAGGCCCCGGCAGAGTAAAGCAGGAAGTTAGTATAGCTGCTATACGTGGTGTGGCCGCAACATCGAATACACTCATGAATGAAGTAGCTAAAGCGATCGTTGGCAAACGGAATATACTTGAGAATGTATTATTATCCATATTAGCAGATGGTCATACATTACTTGAGGATTTTCCAGGCTTAGCGAAATCTTTGATGGTCATGACATTTGCGGATGTTTTAGGCTGCAAATATCGTCGTATCCAGTTCACACCGGACTTGTTACCGTCTGATATTACAGGGACTTATATTTATGATGAAAAAGATAATGAATTTAAGTTCCGACCCGGCCCAATTTTTGCAAATATCATCCTGGCTGATGAGATCAACCGGGCGCCACCCAAAACACAGGCAGCTATGTTAGAGGCTATGCAGGAACGCCAGGTGTCCATTGAGGGTGTGACACATAAATTACCACGCCCGTTCATCGTGATGGCCACACAGAACCCAATTGAACAGGAGGGTACTTATCCGTTACCAGAGGCTCAGGTGGACCGGTTCATGCAGAAATTTAGCATGGGTTATCCCAGCAGAGAAGATGAGCGTGAGATCTTAATTCGGCGTATGGGCCGAGGTAAGGATGATGTGGATGTCAATGTAGTGACCAGTCCGGAAAAGATCATCCAGATGCAGCAGACCATAGAAAAAGTGCATTTGGACCCGGCACTATTGACATATATCGTGGAAGTGGTAACACGTACCCGCGAGGACCCGCGAGTCGTGGTTGGCGCAAGCCCGCGTGGCAGTCTTGCACTGTTCAAATTGGGTCGAGCACGGGCCGTTTTATTCGGTCGCGACTTTATCACACCTGATGACATCAAGGCTGTGGCAATTAATGCACTGCACCATAGAATAATCTTGAAACCTGAACCCAGGATCAGAGGTGTATTAGCCCAGGATATATTGAATAAGATTTTAGCCGAAGTCCCGGTACCCGCTCTATAACCAAGCTACATAGTAGTCTTTGTTATAGTTGCAGTTAACGTACTGTAAAAATAGAACCCGGAGGTTCAACGGTTTAAGTAAGCATTAAAAAAATAAATTGCAGAATGATGCGTGATCTCGAATTTAACATAAATAGTAAGAAAATTAGGAGAATACATAATGTGGACAAAAAAAGGAATTCTTGTCCTTAGCGCGGCAATATTGTTAATATTATTCGGCGCTATCTTTCGAAATTTATCATTATTGGCAATTAGTATAGTTCTATTATCTTATAGTTTTATCAGTCTTTTAGCTAATCGTAGCAGCCAATTATATCCGAACCGCCAAATTTCCAACGAAAAGATCTTCGAAGACGGGTCGGTCAAGGCAGAATTGCGGTTACTGAACCAAGGTGGTAAAACCGGTTTCTTAGAAGTACGAGATAGGATGCCAAAAGAGATGGATATAATTCGAGGCAGTAATTATACATTCTTAAACCTGAACCCCAACCAGGAAGCCAATATCAGGTATACCATAAAATGCCCCATCAAGGGTGTGTACCATTTAGGGCCTATCCAAATTCGGTCCCATGATCCGTTCAATATGTTCTATACCGAGCTTGAGGCGGAATTTGACACCACATTAACGATATTTCCGCAAACACGTGAGGTCAAAGAATTATATATCAAATCCCGCCAGCCAAAGATCTATCCTGGTGAGATGCGTGTAAAAATGCCAGGGCCGGGGTATGAATTCTTTTCCATCCGGGATTATGTACCTGGCGACCCATTTAAAAATATCAATTGGAAGGCATATGCATCTACAGGTAAATTACTGGTAAATGAACATGAGCGCGAGAGTGTATCCGATATCACAATAGTATTCGATTCGCGAGCGGTGTCCAATTACGGTATGACATCTGATAATGCAAACTTGTACGGCGCCCGTGCGGCAGCAACACTATCGAATTTCTTTTTAAAACGTCGTGACAGCGTACAGTTAGTGATCTACAGCGACAAGGTCCAGACCGTGAAAAAGGGCGGCGGCCAGAAACAATTATTCGAGATCTTAACCAGTCTTGCAGGAGCGGCCCCTAAAGGTGACATTCCGTTGAACGGCATAGTAGAAGTGGCATTACCCTTCATGCCCCGTCAATCACCCGTGATCGTCATTTCCTCTTTGGATGATGACGATACCCTGCGCAAGGCTGTCAGTACCATGCGTGTACTGGAGTTTGATGTAACAATAATCTCCCCATCCTCCGTGGATTTCGAGTTAATGGCTCGTGAACATAATCCAGACTTGTCCAAGAAGATCGACCCGATCTCTTACGAAGTTTTGAAACTTGAACGTGAGATCGTCCTTAATGAGCTTCGTGGGTATGGTGTACGCGTTGTAGACTGGAAACCCGAGATGCCATTGATCCAAGTTTTACTTGAGGCACGTAATGTACCCACACGCGGCGGAGGGCTCGTATAATAAATCGGAGGCATAAATATGGCAACACCACAGGCATACACAGGACCCGGGCGGCAAGATGGGGTCACATTTAATCTCGGTAGTCAAAGTGTAATTGGGATCAAAGTCGCAGCTGCAGTGCTTGGTGTTCTAGCTTTGATCTGGTACCTTGTTTTCATTTCATATTCCGAGTCTCCGTATTGGTTAACAGGTATAATTTTCGGCGGTATCGGGGTTGGTATAGGCATTGCAGGCATTTTCATTGGAAATTTAAGGCTCTCCAGAAAACCATTTATACCCCCACTAAATGTAATTTTGATCATACTCTCAATAATTTTCATATTTGCCATGCCGATCTTCAGTTCCTGGGAAGACCCAGACACCATCGGTGCCGGTCTGTGGGAAATGACGACCATGGTCAATGTTTTGATCTTTGCAATACTCGTTGTTTGTTACATCGAGCTCGCACATGCATCCATCAGATTCTCACAGATAGATGATTATGCATCCTCACACAACCTAAAAGATTTCAATGTCGGTTCGGTGATCACTAATTATTTTATTTGGTTTGGCATATTATTAGCATTAATCACAATATTTTCTCTATTTGTTCTAATATTCCAGATCATTATTTCGGGCGCCATCCAAGATGCGGCACCGCAGTTCAGGTACAGTCTGGAATATAATTCAATTTACAGCATTTTGATCTCGATAGCTTTGGTCTTTGTGCCTATCGGTATCATTCTTTCTTTTGTATATGGATACCTTATCAAATCACACCGGAAAATTGTGGTGAAAAGCAAACAGGATATTGTAGCCCGCAGACCAGAGGAAGTCACAGCCAAATGATCGTTGGGTTTTGCTTTGTTTTTTTTTGATGATCTAGAGTTCATTGATAATTTTAATGCTGCATGGGGATTGTTAAAAATGGTGAGTTAGTTTAGGCAATGAAGAATGCAATGACCAATAACCAACCAACAATAATCAAATAATTATCAATATTCAATCACAAAATCACCAAACACGGATGAGTTTTTGTTTGAATAATTGAGTATTTATGACTAAGCCAACTTGCTTCGCCAAGTTGTCTCGAGGTAAAAATTATGATTTAATTAACATACTATTACGATGATTTTTAGCTCCAGATAATTTCCGAAGAAAATTAATAAGCTCTGGAAAATCCTTTGGCTTTTCCACAGTTAGTTATTATTTGGTGATTGTTTCTTGGTTATTGCATTCAACATAAAAATAAAGATCAAAGCTATTTATTAACCCTTATTGACCGCTTCTTTCAGCAATCTGATATTTTCACTCAGCGCCCCTTTCCCTGCCGGACCGTTGAACGCGGCGTTGCCCGCCACCAGTATGTCCGCACCTGCACCGACGGCAAGTGGCGCACTCTCTATGTTTATCCCGCCATCAACCTCAATGTCTACATGCAAGCCCCTATCGTTCAACAATTGACGCAGAGCTCTGATCTTGGGCAGCATGCTTTGAATAAATTTCTGTGCAGGAAACCCGGGGTTCACGGTCATGATCACGATCATATCCAGGTCTTCAAGGATAGGTTCGCAACAGGCAATTGATGTAGCCGGGTTAAGTGCAATTCCGCTCTTGACCTCTTTATTTTTCTTTTTTGCTTCCTCTTTTATCAGGGACAGCGTACGATGCAAATGCACGCATGCCTCCGGATGCACCGAGATAATATCCGCCCCTGACCTGATAAATTTTTCCATATATTTATCGGGTTCACTGATCATCAGGTGAACATCAAATGGCAGCTTGGTATTATCACGAAGTGCTTCCATCACCGCGGGGCCAATGGTCAAGTTCGGTACGAAATGCCCGTCCATGATATCGATATGTACCAGGTCGCCACCCGCGTCCTCTATGGCTTTAACTTCGTCACCCAGCTTATTGAAATCCGCCGAAAGAAGCGATGGTGCAATTTTAACCATGATCTTTTCTCCTGTATTATATTTACGATGCAATTTCTATCGTAAAATATATTTTACCAGATCAACCAACCTGCATGAGTAGCCAAATTCATTATCATACCATGCAAGTACTTTAACAAGATTCCCGTTAACATAAGTTTGGTCAGCATCGAAGATCGCCGAATGCGAATTACCCACGAAGTCAATCGAAACCAATGGTTCTGCACAATATTGTAAATACCCTTTCAGCTCGCCCTCGGCGGCGCGTTTGAACGCAGTTTGAACGTCATCAACCGTGCATGTTTTTTCCACATTTACAACCAGGTCCACCAGCGATACATCCATGGTCGGTACCCTCACAGATAGACCGTTCAACTTACCTTCCAAGTCGGGCAGTACCAGACCCACGGCTTGTGCCGCACCGGTGGATGTGGGTATCATAGATGCTGCTGCTGCACGTGCGCGGCGCAGGTCACTGTGCGGTTGATCCAATAGGCTCTGGTCGTTGGTATATGCATGTATGGTCGTCATCAGACCTGTTACGATCTTGAAATTATTATTGAGAACTTTTGCAACAGGCGCCAGGCAGTTTGTGGTGCATGATGCGTTTGATATTACATGATGATCTTCTTTGGAATATCGTTTCTCATTAACTCCCAATACGATTGTAATATCGGCCGGTGGTTTTTTTGATGGTGCCGAGATGATCACCTTTTTCGCACCTGCATCCAGATGTTTGGCGGCAGTGTCACGGGCTCTGAACAGACCGGTAGATTCTATCACCACATCAACCCCCAAGTCGCCCCAGGGCAGCGATGCCGGGTCCTTCTCAGCAAAAACCTTGTACTCTTTATTATTCACGATGAAACTGTTCTCTTGTGCAATCACATCAACTTCAAATTGACCAAATGTAGAATCATATTTCAACAGGTGTGCTAGTGTCTTCGCTTTAGTAATATCATTGATCCCTACGATCTCGATCTCCGGATCTTTGTAACAGCGTCGAAAAACTAACCTACCAATCCTACCAAATCCATTGATGGCTATCTTAATCATAATATCACCGGAAAATGGTATAACATAATACCATAAATTTATTTCTATATTACTTAATTCCTCCCCTTACCACACCATGAGATGATATTTTTAATAAATGATCTGTTAAATTCAAAATAACTATCTAAAAATATTGTTGAGTTTACAACAATGACCCTGCAGCTGGCCTCAAAATACGCACCAACAATGATATCCGAGCCTTTCAAACCCGGAGTATAATCCATACCATCATCCAGGACCTCGGTGCTGGGGTTACCCCTGATCAGTATCTCGGCCGGCGAATCAACAATTAAATGGTATGGATATGGGATCACTATACTCTTTACGCCTTTGAAGAGTGTGGCATGTGAAAAACACTTGTTTTTCTTATTGAAAACAACCAACCTCTCATTATTCTTGTTCGTATTATTATCAATGACCTTGTTATCAGTTGGATTGATATGGAATGGTTGTAAAAAGTTTGTTAAAACATCGAGCGAATCCCTATCGGGAAATGTACTCATCACCAGTAAATTCTTTTTGTCTTTCAATACGACATTTTGGATCTTTTTTCGAGTTTCCGCATTGGATAGAAATGTCATGGGTTTGCGTATTATTAAGAACTCGGTGTTTTTGATCTTTTCATCCATTGTAGGTTTTTCTTTTTTAGTGTATTCTTTTGCCCAGAATATGTCCAATGTCCAATCATTATCGTTTAACATCTTTTTGAATTTATTCAAATATGTTAGTGGTTTATTAAGCTCAAAGTCCATCAATAAGATATTATCCATATAATCAAGCCTAGTGTATGAGTTGAATAGGAGTAGCAATATAAAAGTTTTAGTATATATCGGTCGTAGAAGGTAGTGTGTAGAAGGTAGACCACTACGATCATTTAATAAATAAAATCGTTGGGGGAGGGGAGACCACTTCAATGAATTATTGTTTGCAATCGTTTGGTGAGGGGTAATGGGTGAAGTGTTAATGTTGAGGATATTGAAAATTGAAAATTGTAAATTGGAAAGTGAAAAGTTCCAACAACCTCTCATTCATTTTAACATTTACTAGGGTAAACATTCTGTCTTTAAATTAGTAGATTCTTCAATCTTCATTTTTCATTCTTCAATTCTTATCCACAACCCATAATCTACCAGTCTTCTATCTCGATATTACCGCATTAAATAGATCATACCAATAACGGCCGACGGGTATGCGAAGTTTGCGTGACCAATGTTTCAGCATTACGAGCAAATTTGGGCGAACGAGTGCAACGAAGTGAGCCAGATACCCGCTTGTTATCCGACCCGACGACCGAAGGGAGGAGAGCGCAGCGTGGCAAGGGAGTGATAGCGACCGCAGTATTGGCAAACACTGGGGCGGGGTTTAATGTAAGCAATGTGTTTTAAGTGAAGGTTTTGACTGGTGGAATGATTGATATTATGTAATAAATCTCTTTCTACTAACTAACCCAACCAATGCTATTACCATCAGAAATAGTATTATACCAAACCCAGGTATGAATCCTCCGTCTTCTTCTTTTTCATTAGTACCATTTACAATTATAAATTCCGTTTGCCCACTGTAAGTATACGATTTTAATTCCATTATTAAATCTTCAACTTCTGTTGTGGATGGGGTTGTTGATGTGTGAATGATTATTTTTACAGAAGTCCCTGCCTTAGGGGAATAATACATGATCATAGATCCCTCAATGTCTTCCGTCCCACCATTTATTTTTGAGATTGTGTCAATCCTTATTTTGAATGTTTCAAAACTCCCTGCAGGAACAGTAATAGTCATCATTTCTAATACCTCAACATCACCAGTACCAGTAACTTCTTGGATATTGGGCTCAGAAGCATTCCCATTAGTTATAGTGACAGTTTCGATAATAAAATCCACATTGTAACTCCTTTTATCCCCAACCTTCATAGGAAATTGGTATTCTGATGTTGGTAAATTATATGTAATATTTGTATAAGACAAAGTTGTAATATTATTAAGAGGACTAATAGTTGTAGATATACTCTCAGATTTAAGTAATGTTCCGTTATCTTTATTATGATAGCTCAATGCGGATATATTCGTTGTCACCGTTTTATCTAAAATTTCCATTTCCATACTACCATGACCTGTTAGTACATATACATCATAGTTCTTTCCTTTGACATTAATTGTTTCCATGCTTGTTACCTCTGTGGTTATGTTCCCTGTCAATTGGCTAGAATATTCATATTCCCATTTATCGCCTATATAATATTCCATTTTTGGGGCTTGCTTTGTTGATCCATTAGTTCCCACACAACTACACATATTAAATATCAACTCTATCAAAATCACTACTATTATTAATTTATATAGTATTCTCATATTTTACACTCCTAAAATATTTTTATCATATTAATCTAAACACAGAATATAATATTTTCTACCTATATCCTATTTATTTCGGTTCCTTACAAGTCGAAACCTTTATTCTCCCCTTCCCTGGGGGTTGTTTGACAATTTAGGATAACGGCTCGCGGGTATGCGAAGTGCCACCACCCACATCATCTTTAAACAATATATAATCATATAAAAATTGTGGTGGCATTTGGGCGGAAGACCTGTAAGGTCTGGAGCCGTATACCCGCGTGTTAAGCAACCCGAGATTTTTCGAGGGCAAGTCAACGAAGTTGACGTAGAGTACCAGAGTTTTCGTGCCCACCCATTCCTAACCTTATGTGAATTTCTTTATTACCTCATTTTCTTCGATTAATTCCATAGTCCTTCAATTTTGTTTTCTAGAAATTGTTTGATTTTGAGATATCCCTCCAAATCTTCATGATAATGATAACCATCATCATAGATTTCGACTGTTTTAGTACTGTTCAATGTTACATTATATATTGTTAAATACACCATTGAACCATGAGTATCATGAGAACCATTCTCTAAATATGAATTATTTAATGAGAAAAAATTGTTGGTAATTATCAAATTATTTAAATCGTCTGATGAGGATTCATTTAATTTTTCAATATCACTGTAAAAATAATTCTCATCGGGAATATGAGATAATCTACCTGCAGGTGTGAAATTATATAAATACATACATTCAGTTAAATTCAATTTTTTTGTTTTGTTTTCATATTTTTCTGAACTATTGTAAACAATCCCTTCATAAACATAGGCAATTGTATCATCTTCAAAAATTACAATATTATAACTATTTGGTGGTTCGCCAGTACTCTGATCAAGTAAAATCAATAATGCAGTTTTATTTTCAAATTGATTGGGCATATCAACTATTGAGTCGTTTTTGTTCCCATTAACATTATCGTTATTAATTGAATTGTTTTCGTTCTCACTAACATTATCGTTATTAATTGAATTGTTTTCGTTCTCACTAGCATTATCGTTATTAATTGAATTGTTTTCGTTCTCACTAGCATTATCGTTATTATCTTCAATACATCCAGATAACGATAATATAATAAATATAATACATAATGAAATTACTTTAGTTTTCCTCATTTATTATCCCCTAATCATTAAATAAGGTGGAGCATCCTTAATAAGAATTTTGGTCAGATTGTTTAATTTTACTTAATTGAAATTCACAAATTCTAATTCGTTCAAGGGTGGGCACTTCTGATTCAGAATCTCTGGTATTTTGCTTAACGGCTCGCGGGTATGCGAAGTTGCCGAATATAAACATTTTTGTAGCTTAGGCAATTTGGGCGGAAGGGGTGCAACCCCTGGAGCTGCATACCCGCGTGTTATCTGAGGGTGAGCCTGAAGGGTGAAAGTGCAACGCCCCCAAGGAATTATCTAAGATAATTCCAAAGAGTTCACCTTAAAAGAGACTAATAATATTTTGGGGTGTGGAAAAGATCTTTGGACTTTTTATTAAGTAATTGTTCCGAAAAGACAGGTGAGGTTTGCCGTTATCCAATTTCACCGAAAATAAATTCTTTAAAAGGAGGATTAGTTAGAAAGAGAAGGATTATGAATTAATATTCATCTAATGATTTAGATTTTTGATAATGCCCATATTTTTTTACATATATTACTGGTG
Organism: Thermoplasmata archaeon; assembly: GCA_020696345.1. Classification (GTDB taxonomy): domain Archaea; phylum Thermoplasmatota; class Penumbrarchaeia; order JAEHCK01; family JAEHCK01; genus JAEHCK01. The sequence goes on from JAEHCK010000087.1 coordinate 15,499, forward strand.
CTAATCCAGAATTTCTTGCCCAATCTAAAGAGATTTTAGCATGAACTGTTGATGTATTCTCTTTCCAATTCTTCCCTAATTTCTCATTAAAAATTAAACCAAGGTTTTTTAAAGATAATCGTCTAGTTGTATTCTCATTTAATATCTCAATAAATGTTTTAAAGGCTTTAATTTTCAATGCAGCTTCCGAAAAAAGTTGCTGGCGATCTTGAGAATTTTCAACGAAATTACTTAAATTATCATATAGATATATTGTTCCAGGAGCTCGCTTAATGAATTCTAACTCCTCTAGTGCAGCTAGTGATTTTGATATTGTTGTTCTTTTTAATCCAGCCCAATTTACATTTTTTTTCTTATCAAGAGCATTGAATAGTCTTATTGCGATTTCTTCAACAGGTTTATATTGGATTGGAGGTAGAGCTACCCCTTCTTTAAATCTATAGAACACCGGTCTTGAATCTTTGATTTCTTTTTTACCTAAAACAAATCGCTGAATATTCTCCTTTTCTTTATTATATATAATCAATTCTGAGAACCATAACCATTTAATCAGAGTTCTGGCATAAATTTTCCAGGTATTCTCAGATGCGGAGATATATCCACAAGAATTTTGAAGAATTCTAGCAATATCATCTACATTTAATTCTGTTGATTGATCCAATTCTTGAAGGACATTCCAGACAATTCGGTTTCTTTTCAATCTTTCGTTAAGAAAACTAGCCAAGATGGATTCGAACTCTAGTTCGTCGCTTGATGACTCCAATGTTATTTTAATTGAATCTTCATCTACATCTACTAGACCTAGCGCTTTCATATCTCGTAAGACATTATAATAATAATTACCTTTTAAACGAGAAATTGTTTGAAAATTAGAAGTTTTTAGTATTCCACCATTATTAAATATCATTTTCAGTGATTTAATTATTACTCTTTCAGATGATCTGAGGAGAAAATTTTCTTGAACTGGGACTTTACCAATATTTAAATAGTCGCGGAAAACATCCCAATATATATCATATTTGTTACCTATTCTAATTAAAAGTCTTCTATGAACAAGAGATTGGATTACATTTGAATGAAAATCTTCACCCAATTCTTGAATTCCTATTGGAGCAATGTTGGAAATCCTTCTTAAAGTATCTTCTTCTTCTGGACTTAGTCCATTAAGATCTTCCTTAAAAAGTTCTTCAATATTTAATAAACTAAATGCTATATCGGCTTGTTGTTTCCCCTTTTCGATTTGTAATTTTACATGTGCACATAATTTCTTTAATAACCAAGGGTAACCCTGTGAAAAATCTGCCAGGAAGAAATGCAAATCCTTTCTAAGTTTCTTATGAATTTCATTTTCCAATCTTTGTAATAATATCTCAGTCTCAGCACTTGAGAATTGTTCTATATAAAATGTCTTACAATTATCAGAAATAGAGTCTCTAATTTTATATGGAAAATCTGTCATTAGACCAATTAAATCTGTTTTCCATAAAAAACCAAAAACAATATTTGTTTGTGCGTCTTGAATCTTGAAAAATACATCTCTAATTTTTTTCAATGAGTTTTCCAAGAAGAAGACATTTTCAAATTGATCAAATAATAAAATGAGTATTTTATTATGTTTTTTTAATTCTTGACCAAGTGATAATATTGTATTTATTGCTCCGTTTACCCCAGTTATTTGTGGATCAATCGAATTTGAAATAACTTGAAAATTATCATTTTCTCTAAATACAAAATCAATCACCCGTAGAATGAATTGTGATGACGAAGCTGATCTCGAATCAATAGCAATAGCAAAATCATCTCTCTTTTGTACTTTATCTACGATCGATAATGCTATTGAACTTTTACCCCAACCTGAATTTCCTAAAAATAATATGCCTCTTGAAGTTGTTTTTTCTTCTTTTACATTATCAATGAAATCTAAAATGTTTGCGAGGGTATGTTCTCTACCAATAAAAAACTCCGGGGACGCTGGATATTGATATTCAAAGCAAGAGGAACTTCCTTTTACTTTAACAATCTCTTCTACTATTTCATTAGAAGATTCCTGATTTCTTGAAATAATTTCCTCAGTATTTATAATATCATATTCTTTCAATTCAGGCCAAAGATTAAGAATATAATCTATTGTTTTTTTTTCTGAAATTGGATTTGCTTTTGCATCATAAATTCCAATATGATTTGGTATTCCACCAGAGACTGGAATAATAAAAAGAATATTATAATATCCAAATTCTGTATAAACGACAGTTATATCGCCTGGAGTACCAGAATCTTGTTCTATTTGGTTTTTTATATCGCTTTGATGGCAAATAGTATTAGATGTACGAAGAGAATCTAATACGTCTTTTTCTTAGAGTAATTTAAAATTAATTTCCTCATCTGTTTCAATATAATCTTTATAGAAACCTTTAGCATGAGAATTAATATCAGGAACAGCTATGAATAATCCATGGCTCTTCTTATTCTTTTTCCATTTAGCCATGTATTTACCATAGAATGCTTGCAATTTTGGACTACGAATATCGGTATCGTAAAATTTGCATTCGGCGTATAATGGATTATTCATTGATATAAGCTTTCCTTCAATATCGATTTCCATCCCTGAATAATTTGTATTTGGAATACTGTCTATCTCATAACCCAACTGATTTAAAACATCAGACATCATTTTTTCAAATAATTTCCCTCTTGCTTGTGCCATTTTTTGCGGTGAAGAATTTATTGTTAATATCTTTATTTTCGCCATTCAAATCACCAAGTCTGATTATTATACAATTTAGCAAAGGATATTGAATATTATCCTTTTATATATCTTTATCTCATCTATTGAATTCAAATACCCAATATAATAGTCAGTCCTTCTCTTTTTCTCATGGTGTCTTTTTTTAGGCGATTAATTATCGCCATAGTAATAATTATGATAATTCTTATGTGAAACAAACCTCACCTTTAATCAACCTTTCCCGAAGGGGAAAAGTCCAAAGATTTTGGGGGGGAAATGAGTAACATCAGTGGTCTCCAGGTGAATTTCAGATAACGTTAGGTATATACGAAGTGCGGTCAGCCTTACAGGGCGCGGGTTTAGCGAGTTTTACCAACATAACCAAGTCGTTCTGCGACCGCTAAACCAAGTCGTTCTGCGACCGCTAAACCAAGTCCGCCTCGGTTAGGCTGATCCCATTTGGAGGGTGGGGCACGGTGGGGGAGTGGGCGAAATGACGAGCGAAGCGAGGAAATGGAGTCGTATATACCGATGTTATGTGCTGTAAACCAGCCTCTTTCAACTTCTCTCATAGCCGCCGCTTTTCTTCTTCCAATCTTATCAAATCTTAAAGAGTTAGTTAAATAAAATCTATTGTTTGTCATTGAGCTGTTTATCCTGTTAATCGAACCAACTCATCCCACAACCTTTTGCCCAATACTTCGTCATTCATTGCTTTATCAGGTTTATCGATACGCTTATTTAGTTTAAACAAAGCTCCATTAATTGAACTGCGATTTTGATGTGAAAGTATAATATCCGCAATGGGTTCACCCGCAACTGCAGGAGGCTTTGAGAAAAATAACGCAAATATCCACCACATAAAACCAAAAGGTCCTTTTGGCCACCTTTTTTTCAATTCCGGATCTGATTTATCAATAATGAATGAAGGATTGAAAGCAACAGAGGAGATTCTTCCGGCATATCGCCGAGCCAACTCCCCTAAGATAATACGTTCGCATGTCTTAGCCCTATTATATGCAATGACTGGCTTGTGATTTCTAATACTTTCAATATCATCCCAGTCGATTTCATTGTAGAAGGGTGCAATGACTTGAAGTACCAATCCGTTAGATTTTTGCATCCTCTTTAACAATAGCTGTGTAAACAGAAATGGACCAATAACGCTTGTTGCAAACATCAACTCATGACCGTTGGGTAAGATGTTAGGGCCATTTTGGACGAGGTGGCCAACAGATAGTATCAGACCATCTATTTTAGGGAATCTTTTCATAGCCTCAGCAGCTGCGTGTTTCACTGACTCCATATCACAAAAATCAACAACCAATGTTGCAATGTCGGTATCCTCATAATCAATTCGGGCTTCAGATAGAGCAACACGGATAGAATTCGCTCTAGGTTCCAAAGTTTCGAGTTTACGCCCGAGTAATACAACATTGGCACCACGTTTTGCAAGTGCTAATGCTGCACCTCCACCAATATTTCCAGTCGATCCAGCAATCAGTATTGTCTGTTTATTACTCATTTTGATTAATCTCCTTTGAAATTTATTAGTTTTTTTCCTAGTCTTTCTTTTCAGCGGCGGCTCTTCTTCTCTTTTGTCCTAGGCCGGTTTATTGCACATAACGGTTGGCGGATATAAGAAGTTGCCAAAGGCAATTTGGGCGAAGGGTCTGTAAGACCCGTAGCCTTATATCCGCCTGTTATGCGATGTGCACTGCGATTGCAAAGGTTTTTCCAGTATGTTCCAGATCCTTCATGAA
>JAEHCK010000076.1 GCA_020696345.1 Thermoplasmata archaeon
AAAGTGCTTGCCCCTTGGGGCAAACGCGCCGCTACGGGTCCAAAAATACATTAGACGTTTATCAAATTTCATCCAGAACCTAAAGGATCTGGAATTCATTTGATAGAGCAACCTATCGGTCACTCAAAAAGATATTAAAATAGATCCAGATCAAAAGGATCAAATATCTTGATATGAAATCGATATTTAGGACACCAAATAATAAGGCGTTACGTTCAACATCATAATAATTGATCGCAATATAGAACATCCTAATAATAAAGCATAAGATAGAACATCTTGATATAAATGTGAAATATTCAACATCCTGACATAACAGCGTAATATTCAACATATTAACATAATCAAATTACTTCCCAATCCCCAGCTCCCCCTTCACTGTCCTTTCCGCCATGTTATGTTCGTCCATAGAAATATTTAGAACGGTTCTCATAGTTTTTAATAATGCAGCTTCATCATTTTAATAGAAACAACCGCAGATTAACGCCGATTAACACAGAGATTATCAGCCAATCTCTGTTTATCTGTGTTCATCTGCGGTTCCCCCTTTCATAATTATAATTTTTTCCGCCTAAGTGCTTGTCTGGGAATTCAATTTTTATGGGTAGAAGAAAAAATTGATAGATTCTCATTTCATTAACATCATTTTAAATATTCATTTTGCATCTTACAGGTGAAACACCTTGTACTAAATCATTAATAACCTATTAAAAATACCCCAAGTGAGTTTAATGGTATCGAAAAAAGGGATAATCTTTTGTCCAAATTGCGGTTCAAAGATGTCCAATAATGCAAAATTTTGCATAAAATGTGGTGCAAAATTAACTGATTATTCTTTTGAATCTTCTGGTATAATTGAAATCAAAGACAGTGTCATTCAAAGGAGTAATATTACACAAATTGGTAAAATTGAACAAAAAGCACCAACATCATGTCCAGAATGTAAGGGCAAAGGTTATATAATTTGTGATGGTGAACCAAAAATTGTCGACCCTCCATTTGAATATACATTTTTCGAGATAATAAAATATATATTTCGTGTTTATCCTTGTTATGGTACTGGAAAATGTACCGTAGTGTGTAGAGATAAAGGTTTACCATTTTGGCCTGATATCGAAGTCATGAAAGATCCTACAGAAACAGGTCAATGTGAAGATGGGAAATGTGCAACTTGTCATGGTACTGGGATGGAAAAGGGGTTAGAGTCATTGGATATCTTTGGCGCAGGTAAATGTTCTACATGCAAAGGAACTAAAATATGTTTTGTCTGTAAGGGTGATGCCAAATGTACTTATTGTGGTGGGACTGGAAAATTTAAATGTAAAAAATGCAAGGGGACAGGAATATGGGATATTGAGAAAGACTACAAGAAAAAGAAAAAAAGATAAAAATTATTGAGATGATTACAATATATATAGCAAAAGAAATAATAAATCTACAAAGAATTATTTGAATGCTTATCTCGCAGACAGGCTATTAAGGAAAAATAATTGTATTTTACCCCATCCTATTCAATCTTTTATTTCTTTTCCCCAGTTCCCCCTTCACCAGCGCCTCTGCAATATCATGCTCGTCTAGGGTGGTGTTGTATCTTTTTTTCATTCTCTTAACATCATCTTTAGTTTCCATTCTTTCTACCTATCCCAATTCTTCATTACAATACGGACAGAACTTGGGGGTTTTTTTGAAACTGAAACTTTCCCCACAGAATGGACAGTTATTTAGGGGTTTTTCAGACACACCAATCGGAGATTTATGTAATACGCTGTCGCTGATGTGTGTTGACCTGTCTATTTCACCTATGTCTACTTTCATTTGCGGTGCCTGCTGTTCCTTTGCAAGTTTCCTAACTCTCCCTGCATCATCCCACAAGCCGAGTTCCTCGTAGAGTTTTGCTGCGTCCTCGAATCTTAACGCTTTTTCATAGTTTTTGGCATGCTTGATTTTATTCTCATATTCTCCATCATTTATTGGTTTTAGAGATTGACCTGTTATTTCAGGGCTCATATCTTCTGATAAATTCTTTGGTGGGGATATCCCTTTTTTAGTGGATGAAAAACCGTATGTGGGTGATTTGAAAAAAACCCAATTATAATTATTATTAATATATACCTTTTGATTATTTGCTGATGACATGATTTGAAAACGTTTGGATGGACGCCCCACACCGGGATTGGAGGCGGGACATTTATCGCCATAGCTCCCGTCTTCATAGATATATATAAGATTAAGACCCAACTCAACTGCTTCTATCTCAATATGTTTTGGGATTTCAGTTCCGACTTCATTTTTAACCAATTTAATTTCCTCCTAAAACCAAGTGCCTATTAATCCAATATTAAAACTTAAATCTTTTGCCGTTTTTTTAAGTTTAAAATTTAGCTTTCTACAATCTTCTAATTTTGTTTCGTAATATATTGCTTTATTACCAATATCAACATTACCGCACTCACTGAAGGGCCTCTGTTAAAATTAATAGTTGGCGGTTAAACGAATTGCAGGACTAAGCCGAGCATTTAGGTGAGCTAGCGAAGTTACTGAATCGTATATATGCTAGTTATATAGTCGACCTAAAATCAAGAAAAGGTAGCAAGCTTGAGTCATCTGGAACTCCTTGTTATTTTAGATACATTTGACATGTAGAACAATACCAACTCTTATATTGAATATCAAAAATAAAGCAAATTATTAGGGTGAAATGGTTGATTTTTAGATGAAAAATTATTTAGAAATTTGTTTTTCACAATATGGACAAAATCTTGGAGAATTTGGAAAATTAAAATTTTTTCCACAATATGGACAAGTCCTTAATTGTTGTTCTTTTTTTTCATTATATGATTTAGAAATTACGACACTGTCTCTAGCTTCTATTTTTTTAGCATTTTGACTAAGTTCATCTCCATGAATAACTTTCATATCACCGTTCACATATGTCCCATGAACAATAACATTAGTTTTTTTATTTTTCTCAGGATCATAATAGAGTTTATCTCGATCATCCCATCCCAATCTTTCCAGTGTCAATTTATTATTATTAATATTACTTGGCTTTTTACAAAATGGACAATATGAACCAACATAAATTTTACCACATTTATTACATCTTACCATACTAACATTCCATTTAAAACTAATTACTTAAATGAATTAAAAATCATATTTTTTTTAAGGTTTTAATCATCGTCCCAACTTAAATTCTCTTCTTCATTAATATTTTTCTTGTGATCCCCTTTTACAGGATTCATATTTGTGGCATAATTTTCATTCTCCAAAATTTGAAGAGATTCATTAAGTTTTTTATACATAATGTTCAAATCGAAAGTATTAGATGAAATATAATAGGGATTAATTTCGTTTTGTTTAACAATTTCAGAATGATCTTTATCAACCTCAAAATCAGTTCCAATTTTGATCTTATACATATTTATTTTTCCATTTTGACACCAAATCACTGAATCTATAATTGTAACATTATCACCTAATGCGATATCATTTTTGGATATAATATCAAAAACTTTGGAATTGTTACCTATAGCAACAGAACCATTCAAAGATATTACATAACCACCAATTTCAACATTATCTCCAATAATTATATTTTCCATAGAAATTACATTACCACCAATTCTAGTATTATCATCAATTTTTTCTATTTCATTTCCAATTACATCTCCTAAAATAATACAATTCTTTCCAATATTAATTAATCCATTACTCTGGACATTTCCACCAACTCTACAAAAATCTCTAACATATGCTTGTTCGTCACCATATATTGAAATTACAGTCGTTGGTTGATCTGATTTTAAACCGTCTTGTATTTCAACTATTTTCCCAAATAATATACCATCTATTTGAGAAGATCTTCCAATTTTTATTTTTCTTCCAAGATGTTCTTCAATGGTTGGAACAATATTGCCTTTATAAGGGACTTCCTCTTCGATCTCGGCGTAATCATCTCTAACATGAGTTGCCTCTATAGCTTTAATTGGTTTTACCATTATTTGGCACCCCCAACAGGTAAAATATTATAATGTTTATTTATCCTATTCGCATAACCTTGTGATAAATAACCTTGTGATACCATATTATTAATTTCTATTCCGATTTGTTTATCAATTCTTCCAGCAATTGAGACCTTTTTTGATTTATCTACAAATTTATAATTTTTTAATAAATTAGTAGAATTTTCTAGTGATTTAGATAAGGGGTAAGAAAAATTAATATACTTCCATCTAGAGGTTGGCATTTTTGTTGGTTTTACCATTTTTAATGGTGGAAAAACTATGATTTCTTTGCCAATTTTTTTCTTATTTAATTCCATTATCCAATATGGAATTGCAACAGTTGTTGGCTTATTTACATTAGTTTGAATTATATAAGAATTAATTTTACCTAATACATTAGATCTTTCCTTAATCCTTTTATCCATACTTTTTAATATTGATTCTCGTAGATTAATTATAATATTTTTTCTATTAATAAATGGAGTTGATTGCACTTTTTTTTCTGTTCCTAATAAATTATTAGAAAATTCATTAAACATTTCAATCTGATGATTTCTTTTTTCTATTATGTTATTAATAAACTTTCTTGAGTCAATCACTTTTTTTTCCATTTTATTTTCAATATCTTTAATATCCATTTGTTCTTTATTTCGGATTTTATCTATTTCATTTTCTTTTTGGTTTTCCAGACCTTCTATTTCCATTTCTAATGAACTCACTCTTGATTTTGCAGTTTCATATTGTGAATTGAAATTATTAGCTTGCATTTGATAATTATTAGCTTGATTTCTTTCATTTTGAGCTTGCATTTGATAACGCTGTACATCAGCAGAACTCGAAGTTTCACTTCTCATTGCTCTTCTTGCCATATTCTCATATGATTTGACATTACTCATACATTCTTCATATTGAGATTCATAACTCCTATATTGTTCATAAGCTGAATCAGCTTGAGTCTCATAGTTTAATACTTCAGATTGTTTACTATCTATTTGGGTTTTAAAAAATTGTTCTGTTCTATTAACTTCAGAATCAGCCCAATCTTGCTTATCTTTGATCCTTTCCTTACCATCTTCAATAATTCTACTAATTTCTTTTTTTACATTTCCATCAAAATGATCAATAACTCTTTGATACGTATTTATTGGGTTAAAGCATAAATTATTACCATTAGATGAACCAACTTTTATATGATATTTACAATCAACATATTCATACCCATATTCTGCATCATCAAGTGGATTCGAATTAATATTATATTCGCCAAATAATCTATTTTTTATTAATATACTTATATTAGAAATATACACTTCAATATTCTTTATTGCTTTTGTTAAATTATTAACAAATGGAGCAGATTTATTATTAATTATTCCTTTTTCCTGATTCATTAATTTTATGATTTTTTCAGCTTCTTCTAATTTTTCAATTTCTTGTTTATGTCTAATTGAATCTTCAATTGATATCTTTTCCTCTAAAGGATTATCATATGGTTCCCCGTCTATACAATATGGAATACAATCTAAAACCGCATTTACATATTGATTATTATTCTCAACAATTGGAGTTTTGAATTTATATTGTTTTAATTTATTCGTTAATTCTTTTTTATTACTTAGAATTTCCATCAAATTTCTCTCATTTTCATAACTGGTTGGTGGATTTGGCAATTTTCCAGATAAATCCTGTATTTCCTCTAATGGTATATCTTTATACTCAATAATTTGATCAGGTATAATATCAGTTCCATCAAATAGTAATGCAGATTTATAAGGTATTATGTGATTAATAGTATAAACTTTAGAAAGTGTAGTTATTTCATGAGGTTTATGAATAAAAAATCCATATACAATTATAAATATTCCAATTATTACCAATATCAATGTGCCTATTATAGTGCCAATAATGTCTATATTACCCATACCTCCTAATATAACTGGTATTACTGATAAAACACATATTAATACCCCAACTATAAATAATTTAAACTCTAAATCTATGTGCTCTTTTGAGGCTATATCAAAAGCCTTTGAAAGAATTGTTGCCTTTTCCATATTTTGAGAAACTGATTTATTATTACTTACAACCCCCGTATTCATATATAATTTACTATAATTTGTATTTTGATTTTTTTGTTGGTATGCCATCCTTTCTCCCCCTTTTAAATTTTTATTGGAATTAATATTTAAGTTTAATTTTGGTTTAGAAATCAATTTGAATTCGAAATATCTCAAAATTTAAAGGATTATTGTTATATGACACCCTCTATATCACTAGCGAAATATTCTTTTAGATATTAATATCTTTCTTCAATTTCAATTTTACTTTCATTATATTTTTGGACTGTCATTATCGTTCTGTTCTGGCTCACCCGAACAGGGCGCGTCGCGCTGCTATGATCTCATCCTCTTCTTTATGCTGCTGCACCTCCGTTATCAACTCCTGGTGCTTGGAAAAACAGGTGCTACAGGCAGGACAATATTTCTTATCACCGATGCATATCCTGCCCACGGATGCCTGGCTCACCGTTGAACGCTATATCACCGAATCGCTGATAATGGTGGTTGACTCGGCTTCATCCAGCCCATCACCGTCTAGGTATTCCAACTTTTTCTCACACTTGTAACTAATAGAAAAAACCGCAGATTAACGCCGATTAACACAGAGATTAATAGCTAGTCACTATTCAAATCTCTGTTTATCTGTGTTCATTTGCGGTTTTTTCTTTTATAACCCAGGATTTAAAACTCAATTCTCACTCGATCTTATATTCCAAATATTATATACTAATCAAAATCTCTTTTCAATATCTTTCAGATCAAACAGCAGCACATCCGAAATCCGCTTTTTGAACGACTTGGCAATTATGCAATAATGCTCCTTACGCTTATTTTTATACCACTCCACAAACCGCGCTTTCTCACGCAGTTCGGCCAGTATCTTTTCTGCATTAACATTCTCCGCCCATTTGCATTCTGCGAATAATATCTCTTTGTTATGTTCATTCAATGCCACAATGTCGATCTCTCTACCCTTATGCCACCATTTACCTATTTTTGTAGGTTGGAACTCTCCTGACTCTAAAATAAATTCCCTGCATACATCCTCGAAGATCGTCCCTATATATGAATTGAAATCTTTCATAACAGAATTGAACACCTCATTTTCTAAACCAAGCTCTATTGCAGATTTATTCCTGTAGAGAAATTTAAACCAGAATCTATAGAAATTATCTTTGATTTTATATCTTGTTATTTTTGTTTTGATCTTTTTTTCTGTCACGGGTACATCTTTTTCTATTATACCAACACGTTCTAGGACTGCAAGATATTTTGGTAATTTATGCCCCTCTATTAAACTCGCCTGTGCAATTTCGGCAAACTTCACATATCCCTGAGTTATTGCTAGTATTATAGAAATATACGGTGACGGATCTCGGAATTCTTCAAACAGAAGGTTTACAGGTTCGTTATATAAAAAAGATGTTTTGTTTAAAATTTTATTCCTTATATTATCTTCAATTTTTATACTCTGGTCAAATTCTTCGAGATATCTCGGGATACCCCCCACCACAGCGTAAGCACGGACGAGATCTTCAAAATTATAATTCGGATAAAAATCCTTGATAAATTTAAATTTAAGAGGTTCAAGGTTCATTTCCATGGTTTTTCTACCATACAGTGCTGAACCATACCCTTTAGAGATTTTATAAATTGTAGAGATGATCGAGCCGCATAGAATTATCTTTTTATCGGTCTCTTTTATTTTTTCCCACCAGCGCTGCAGCATAGATGGCCAGGCTTTGTTGATATTATAGAGATATTGAAATTCATCGATTATTATTATTTTGTATTGACTTTTATAAACGAATTCGAAGAAATCCTCCCAATCTTTGAACCTTACGAATTCTTCTCTGATCTGACTCGCTAGAATATCTAGCACATTTTTGGACATATCTGCAAGCAGATAAAGTGCATCATGTTTTTTTGCAAATTCAACTAGCAGCCGGCTTTTTCCAACCCGACGCCGACCATAGATCAAGATCAATTCCGCGCTTTTGGATTTTACAGCATTAATGAGTGTTTGCATTTCATCGTTTCTATCGACAAACATTATCATAATAATCATTATTGTAATACTGTTATTTAAATGTCACTCTAAAGGATTTCAATTGAGGAAAATTCGAGTACCGTTGACATTCTATTTCGGTTAAAATTAAATCATCAGAAACAACCGCAGATTAACGCCGATTAACACAGAGATTATCAGCTAATCTCTGTTTATCTGTGTTTATCTGCGGTTAAATTAGCCGAAGAAGCCCTCGAATGCTCTACACAAATGATCGATGTCAAAACCGGGGAATATGTTGCCAAGAAATATCCAAAGTATTATTACGTTCCAGGAAAAAAAAGCACAAGCATTTCTGGAGAAACAAATCTCTGGCGAGATATCCTGACTCATAAACCCCGCCACCCATAATAAACTACGAATTAACACACTAATATATTTATTGATGTATTAGAAAAGTTAAAAGTTAAATTTGAAAAGTGAAAATTCCAGTTTTATTTTTCCACTTTTAAATTTTTACCTTTACCTTTTAGCTTTTAACTTTCCCTGATCAGTTTAGATACTGCTTCAATCCCTCCGGGAAGAACAGACCCAAGAGTGTAAGTAGTGCAAATATCACCACTGCAAAATATATGCTCGTGGTGATAAAACCTGACCAGTTAATATACTGAGATACAATATTTATCAGTATGATCAGAAGAACAAGGAACAGACCGCTGATAATAAGATAGACCGTGCTGCGTGGAGATAAAGGCCAATCCTTCTTGCCGCGCGGGAACCAAATGCCTATCACGATCAGTATTATAAAAATTATGAAAAATATAACAAAGATCCAGTTTGCAAGATTCATTTTTATCACAGGCTAAGATCATCATTCATCCATTTTCGACGGTATTGTGAGCCTTCATCGTCATCGTTATTATCATCATCCTCTTCAACCGCATCGGCCCAACCAATTTCCACCTCTTCAACTTCGTCATCAGCTTCGGTTTCGGCTTCAAACTCATCTTCATCCTCGTCAACCGCATCGCTCCAGGCAATTTCTAATTCTCCATCTTCGTCATCATCTTCCTCGTCCTCCTCGTCCCAGGCGATCGAACCCGACCCTTCGCTGGAAGTAGAAGTTATATCTTCAGGCTCACCCCAGAGGGTACCGCTCTTGTAACCCAGGAAGAACTTCTTGATCGGATCCAGAATATTTGGTGTTAGACTGGGCCTTATATCCTTGAGCGCGGTTTCCAGATGCTCCATGGAGATCTTGGTACTATCATCCTCTGCAAGATGATCTGCATAATTGACGATCTTTCGTATGTCCGAGCCGTTATACCCCCTGCTGATCCGCCCCAGGATACGGGTATTGATATCAATATCCGTAGGCGCCTCCTTGAGAAATTGCTCGAATAATCCCTGCCGCACTTCCTGGTTCGGCATAGGAACGAATACGAGTTTATCAAATCTCTTTTCCTTGAACAACAGTGGTTCGATAAAATAGGGTCGGTTAGTGGTTGCGGTGACCAAAATACGATCTCCACCTTTAACAAGTTCGAGCTCCCTTAATAACTGGTACACTGCTTTTCTGATCTTCGGATGCTTTAAAGTGGTCTTCGAAGTGATCTCATCGATATCATCCAGGATGATCATCGAGGGCGCACTTTCTCGTGCGCGAGCAAAGAGCTTCTTGAAAAATAATTGTGTCTTGACCCCTTTGACAAAACTTTCCTTCAATTTTTTACAGTCGATAAATTCCCTGCGTAACCTGAATTCATGGGCTGTGCTCAATAGAAAATGGGTCTTGCCGCAGCCGGCTGGGCCGTACAGCAAGATACAGCTTTGAGATAGAGAGAACGGCATGGAACTGGAACGTTGTAATCGCCGTGAGCGATCTCGATTACGCAAATTGGTTTTACTTCTACCTCGGGGTCTTGGTGTTTGTCTGTATCTGGCCACTATTTACCCCCTTTTATGTTATTTTTAATGATGCCTTTGAAGAACCTTTTACTGCTCTCCAGACCAACCACATCATCCCATTTCGATGTCTTCTTTGGATCGCGGGCTCTTTTACTCTTACTTAACACACGTCTATCTTCTTCTTGATCTCTGCGATCTTTGTGCAGCCTAATGTCCTTTCGTCTTGATTGTTCTCTTGCACCTGTATCGCGTGTCTTATCTCGGTCTTTGACCATCCCTTCAGTTGGAGGTAGCTTGATCTCTTTACCATACTTCTTGCGTTCAAAGTCCTGTTGAAGTTTATCATATTCCGTCTTCATCTCCGTGGTCAGGCTGGGCTTGATCCGCGGCAGGATCTGCAGGAAATCGTTATCGGTTATCACCGTAGGCTTGCCGGTTCGGATAGAACGTTTCATTGTCAGCATTGCCGCCTCTTTTACCACATTTTCTATGTCTGCCCCGGTAAATCCTTTGGTCCCGCGTGCCAAATGTTCAATATTAAGTTTTTTCGAGACCGGCTTGCCCTTCAAATGGATCTTGAATATATCCAATCGTGATCTCTTGTTCGGTGCCGGTATGAAAATGATCTTGTCGAACCTACCTGGGCGCATGAGGGCTGGATCCACCAATTCTGGCTTATTTGTGGCGCCAACCACTATGATCCCCGATGACTCGTCCATGCCGTCCAGCTCGGACAGCATTATGCTTAGCAGCCGCGGTGTTACATCATCGGCAGAATAAAAATCACGGCGCTTGGCGATGGCGTCGATCTCGTCCAGGAACAGTATACATGGCTTTCGCTCTTTTACCGCCTGGAATAATTTCTCGATCATAGATTCGCTCTCACCGTACCATTTTGACATCACATCACTGCATCGTACTCCAACCATCTCTACATTGAGTTCTGAGGCCAATGCGCGCATGATCAGGGTCTTACCGCACCCCGGTGGGCCGAACAACATTATGCCCCGTGGCGGCTCTACACCGTACTCCTTCGCTTTCTGTGGACGCAGCAGCGGGCCGATCATGGTATCTTTCAGTTCACGCTTGATCTCCCTTAACCCGCCAATTTCTTTGAACGATGTCCTTCGCAGTGAAAGCATCTCGTTGATGCGTGTGCCGATGGGCATTTCGCGAGTTTTACCAAGATAGAACTCCCTGAAGAATTCCATGGTCATGAATGCGAATGTGATGGCAAAGAACATTACGCCTATAATGCCGAATAACAGCAGCCATGTTAGCCAATTTACTGATAGCTCGAAAAAGAGCATTATCCCTCCTGCCGAACCGATCAGTATTGCCGAGGGTGCCAGAGATATCATCAAAGATGTTTTGATATTTCCCCCGCCAAATCTCTGGAATAAATAAACCATAACCACCACCGCCAAGGTCCAAATAATTATCTGGATGAACGGCAGCATTGATGTATAATTCGAATGCAGTATGGTAAACATCGAGTTAAGATTGACATCGTTGAGGCTTCCTATTGCATCAATAAAATGAGTTGGCATGAAATCTGTAACATACGGTCTTGAGAACTTGATAAAACTATAATCGTGGGTCGAGCCGATAAAGAAACTGAGATTTGTCAGATCACCAGAGGTAACGATAAATGTAAAGAATATCCCCGATGCGATCGCAACCGCAATGCCAATAAATAAGGATAATAGTATGCCTGACAGGATCGGCACTATGAACGCCACACCCAACCGTGATACGAATATTGTCATCATCACAAGATAACCAAAGCGCCAGTCAAAGAGTGAACAGACAGAGATTATAAGTGCAAATATCATGAACAACCAGCCGAAGATGGGGTTTTGATACGCAGTAGAGCCGATCACGAACATTATCAATGCCAACAATGCCAGATATGGAAATCGATAAGATATTGCTGCCACGATTATGCCCACCACCAGCACCATCCACCATGGGTAGAACGGCGCCCAGGATGCACCAAACAGGCCAAGCAAAAAAAAGCCAAGTATTTTTGTTGCGGTAACTTTATGATCTTCATTGGTAAGTATCTTTGTCAAGATCATTCCCGGCTCCCAGATGGGCTTTGACTCTTGTCCGATATCACGTTCCCCACGTTCCCCGGCCCTGGAATTGAGATCTGCACGACCTGTTCTGGAGGACCAACTGCTCGATCTTGCGCCCGGTCCCTCACCCCTATGACCATGACCCTCGTCATCAATTCTATTTCTATTTTGCTTGGTTATGCTTCTGCGTCTCTTGGCTGTTTTGTCATATTTACCATGCCACTTTGCTTTCGCACGTGTACCTGCACCAGTACCAATATTATGTGTACTTGAGGGGCGTGAATGTGGACGTGGACGTGCTGCGCCTCTCGGTGGTGCACGTCGACGCGTCATGCTTTCCCGAAGTGCAATTTCCTTCTTTCTGGTTCGAGCCTTAAGCTCGGTGTAAAAATAATAGAACAATGGACATGCCAGGATCAAAATTAGAAACGTGGCCAACACGAACCATTGCGGAAAATCTTCGAAATCCGACACCAAACCTTCTGCCTTTGGCATATTGAAATGAAACTCGAGCACCGTATAATTCTCATCTTCAGCTGGCATGGCTATATTTTTTGTTATTACCTCGTTGTCATATTTTATCCTGATCCTATATGTGCCGGCGTTAAGTGCGTGTGGGGACCAGACCATTCCATTGATTGATTTATCTTGATAAGACCATGTCTCGTTTGAAATTGTAACGGCTGCATCATCGGCAAAATCTGTTTTCGCATCGTCAAAGATGTAAATATACAAGAACTGTGGAGCTTCTAATGACTGTGGTGTTTTCACGATGTAGTTGTATTTCTTCGAGGTGATCTTGGTTTGTGCATCATCATATGCATCCACCCAGAACGTTACATTGGTCTCGCCCGGATAGGCGGGTATTAAAGAATACGAAAGAGATGAATTGATCATTGTGAAATTTGCTCCGCCTTCGGAGGCAGGATATCCACCGGGAAATTTGATCAGAGCTCGTAAAAACGCAACTTTAATGGGAACATTAACCGATCTCGATTGTATCGAGATATTCACGGGTTCAGTGGCAAACGGCTCGGCTGGTGAATAAGTAAGTTTGACATTCTCGTAAAAATCAGTAGATTTCCATGTGCCCTTATAACCTACCAGATACTCGTGATCGCCACTATCGATCTCTATATTATCGAACCATACACTAGCCTCGAAAATTACTTTTGTATCACCCTGGTTTTGATCACCTGGAATTATACAATACCATATTGTATCATTGACCTTATTACAAATATAGTAGCCTGACCGTGACTGGCCGCTTTTTATGAATTTGACAGATAGATATGCCGTTGTGATCTCATGACCATATTTGGATGTGATCGTAACATTGACCGGGTTCAGATCAACCGGTTCGTCTGGAGTAAAATCAACAACTACAGCGGGTATATCGGCGCGGGTTTTTGGATCATCCGAGTGAAAACCAGATGCAAGTGGTATGGCCATGATCGCTGTTATTATAAATATCACAAATAATATTGAAACTTTTTTTGTCATGTTAATTAACCTCTTGATAGATTTTATACTCCAACTGCAACTTTCTGTCTGGTTTTTAAGATCCTCTTATGTGTAATACTTCCGGCAACACCAAGCCCTAAAAATCCCGTAAATAGATATTCAGCGGGTATGGCCGCCAGCTCACCGGCGGGAAGTGATATCGGCGGTTGTAATGCGATAGGTACGGAAGTAATAGGTGGTGGTGCCGGTATTGGAAAGCCTGACCCTGGTGGCGGTGGCGGCAGTGGTGGCGGCGGTGGTGGCGGCGGTGGCCCTGGAAGGATCAGGATAGATTTGGGTAATACTTTTATCGATAACGCGTCAAACCATAATATTTGAATGTTGTCTTTTTGACTGAGATATCGTGTTCGTGAATCAGGGTGTGTAATAGCAACTTCTTCACCTGCCAGGCTTGAGGAGAGATTATACGATACCGACCAGGTCTCACCTATTTCTATTTTTGTAATATTCCATTCGACTTTGGTCAGACCCTCTAGACCTGGATATGGTCCGATATAATTAGGTTTTATTGTGAACGAATTTGGGTCGATCGAAATATAATACGGTATCACATCTCGCACCATTGGCTCGGAATCTGTAAGATCAGGATCGCTGCCGGCGGTGTAGTTCCTGAATTGGTTCGAGATATCGTGATAAATCTCTATTAATTCCGAGGCTTCACGGGCATAATAGTAATTTCCTCCGGTCTGCGCCGCGACCCATTTTAGTAATCCAGCATCATGATCCTCACCCAAACCAACCGTGTAGATCTTAATGTTATTATTGACGGCCTCGGCAATGGTCTCCATTGTTACATTATTTTCCGGCGGTTCGGGTCTGCCGTCGGTTAACAGTATCTCGATCAGCATCTTATCTTCTTTGGCGCCATAAGTTATGAGCTCTTGGTTAGCCAGGGCAACCGCATCACCTAGGTTCGTGAGCCCGGCGGTGTGCCAGAGTGCAGGCAGGTCATCGATCAGTTGGGTATAATTTGAAGTGAGATGATGGTTATTGATTAACTCCGCGTTCTTGGAAAATTTGATAATTGCGGCGCGGTCATCGGGTGGCATCATGTTTTCCAGGTATAGTCTCAGGGCCTCGATACGTTTGAACTCGTTATCATTTTCGTTCATTGAATCCGAGTTATCCATTACAAACACGGTATCCTGAGGGTTAAAGATCACCGATGGGTAACCCACACCATTTACCTTTATGGTCACTGTTGTTTGGTTAGGAGGTAAACCACCATCTCTTACAAATATCGTATGTTTATCAACCGATTTGCTAATTTCAAGTCTGGCAGGGTTGGCCGCACGTGTGTTAGCTTGTACACCAATAATGTCATCAATATCATTGATCTCATTAATGCCATTATTATACTCATTAGTGCCAATGTAATTATCTTGTGCGCAGTTCATATTGATTGAAAATACAAAACCATATACTAATATAACTAATACAAATATGAAAAATGTTAACCTGACTGTTTTAATGTTCATTATGCTCCTGGTCATTTTTGACATTTTTAACATCACACACCCTTGACTTTTTTCAGACGCCTTTTTCTAGTTTTTAGTTTCATCTTTTTAGTATGTCCTCTTTTTGTTCTTGTTCTTGGTTTTGAGCCGAGTGAGGTTTTTTGTTCGAACCAGCTTATGTTCTCATCTTCATCAACGTCTTCATCTTCACCTTCTCGTTCCGGGTCCGGACCACTATCATCATGGCCATCAAAGTCATTATAATCATCATCGTTATAATCATAATCACCTGCACCTTCAGCATCAGCATCTCCACGTGCAAACTCGAAATCCAGCTCATCATCATCGTCCAGGTCCTCATCGAGGTTCTGGTCGTGGTCGTAGTCGTAGTCGTCCTCGGGCTCATCATATTGATGCCTTATCGTGCTCCCCACTTTACCGGCCCATGCATGGAATGTGCCGCGTTTTAGTAAGATAAAGACGATCATTATTATGATCATTATCACGATAAATGCGATTAGAGGCAATACCTCCAGCAGGAATCCGAGTTGGTCCTCTTCTTTTTTATTATCCACCGAGAATGACCCGGGAATGATAACCTCGTTACCAAGTTCGTCTATTATCTTGATATCGAAAATATGATAGCCGTTATCACTATTCGAGGTTCGCCAAATAAATTTGAAAGTGTCATTCTCACCTTCAATGGTTGTTAGGTCACGCCAACCCGTACCATCGATATTGATCTGGACTTTATCAATGCCGCTTAGATCGGATGCGTTCACCTTGAATTGGATCTCTCCTTTGCCCTCTTTCGGATAGTCCAATTTAAGTTCTGGTGGGCTGTTATCGATGAATATTATTACAGATGTGTTACTACTTTTGAATACATTATCAAATGCCTCTAATTTGATAATATATTCGCCATCATCCAGCATTAGTTTTGTCGTATCAATTGGCATTTCGTACAGCCCAGTGCTGGGGTTCTGGGCGATCTCCATGGGTTGACCGCCGTCGATGCTTAACAAAACAGATTCGATACCAAACGTATCGGTTGCATAAACTTTCACGATGTAAATGCCGCTTATGTAGTCATTTTCTTTTGGCAATACGATCGAGATCTTGGGCGGTGTATTATCAACATTCAGGGTTATGGTTTGCTCGATAATATGCCCCGCATCATCCTTGGCGCGAATTGCTAATGTATGCTCACCATCGCGTTCTTTCCCGGTCTCCCATGGTTTAGCTGTTACGACCCATCCCGAACCGTCCACATTATACGATGTTGTTGTTGGAAACGCATCATCAACAGTTAGGTCGATCCGTATAGTTCCGGATACAAAGGCGTTCGATACCGGTGAATTAATTGTTAGGATCGGAGCATTATTATCGACATTAAAGCCAATGGATCCAACCTTGGTAAGCTTACCACTATTGTCATAAGCCTTCACACTGATATTATAAACCCCATCGAGAAGTGTTGCCAGGGCAATGGTATATTCATAATAGTTGGATTGACTGTTATAAGTGGCGTTTACTGTTCCGCCAAACATTGTAAGGGCCACATAACGGATACCCAGTTCATCTTGGGCAAGAACCTTGAATGTGAACGTGCCTTCGATATTTTGACCGGAGGCGGGTGAATGGATAGAACAATCGGGTGCGAAATTATCTACGAGTATTGTAATTTTTTGTTCGGCCACATGCCCGATCGGGTCGGTAGATCTGATCTCCATAACATGTTCGCCATCACCTACGGTTTTTGAATTCCAAACAGGATTTATCTGGTATGGTATCCAGCCGTTGCCGTCTATATTGTATTCAGTGATACACGGAAATGCATCGTTTATATCGATATCGATCACAACATTTCCGGTTACATATACACCATTCAACGGTGAGCGAACTTGTAGGATGGGCACTTTATTATCGATCTTGAAATCCACAGGCATGGAGAAAACTGTGCGGTTTGCATTATCACGACAAACGGCAGTGACGTTGTAATCCCCGTCCTCAAGAAACTTGGTGTTTATTGTAAACTCATAATAACCAGTTTGGGTATTATGAACCACATTTATTGTATTGTAAAATACCAAAAGCTCCACCAGGTCAACGCCAACCTCGTCGAGCGCTAAAATATTAAATGTGAAAGTGCCGGAAACATACTGGTTTTCGATCGGTGCCTGGATTATACAAATTGGATCGTGGTTATCAACAATGACATTAATCGTCTGCATCGTACTATGCCCCAGTTTGTCGGTCACCCTAACATCGAGTGTATGTTCGCCATCCATTAATGGATTTGTATCCCAGGGCACTGCAAGTGAGGTCCAGCCCTTACTGTCTATATTATATTCCATGGTATCCGGATACAATTCCAATATTGTTACATTGATCGAAAATTCACCTTTGACGAATTGGCCATCAATCGGTGAATTCAAGATCATTCCGGGTGCGTAGTTGTCCACGAAGAATGGTACCGGAATGGCGTTTAAGGTCTTTCCAGAGGTGTCATACGCCATAGCGCTGACATATCTGATCCCATCACCGTAAACCGAGGTATCGAGGGAGTATTCATAAATGCTGGTTGCGGTATTATATGTGGTGTTTATGGTTTCACCGAATATTGAGATAGTAACCCTGTCTATTTTAACCAGATCATTGGCATCAATTTTGAATGTATAGATCCCTTCGATGTATTGGTTTGCGATGGGAGCAATTATGTTGCAAACCGGGTTGTTATTGTCAACTATTACAGATATGGACTGATCGGTATTGTGCCCGGCCAGATCATGTGCACGGATATCGATGGTATGTGCACCGTCCTGGACCGCCAAGGTGTTCCATGGTACTGTCAGATCTATCCAGCCAGTACCATCAATATTGTATCTCACCCAATCCAGGAACGATTCGTTGATGATCGTAATGTTGAACTCTACATTACCGCTCACGATCTTTCCTTTATAAGGATCGGTGATCATTAATTCAGGAGCATTATTATCAATATAAAATGTGATATTTCCGGTAAATGTGATATTTCCGGCAAGATCTTCTGATGAAACATTGATCGTATAATTCCCGTCAGGCAGGTTTGTTGTATCAAATATGTGTTCGTAGTACCCAGTGCCAGCATTATATGCCATAGTGGTATTCAAAACCTCTGTTATGCTTTTATTTGTCGCATTGATTTCCACCACACGAAAGACCTCGAGCTTTACGCTGCTTAATCCAACTTCATCGAAAGAATATGACTTGAGTACATATATTCCGTTTATAAATTTGAACTGAGCCGGCTGGCTCAAAATACAAACCGGGAAGTTGTTGTCCACCTTTACAACGATGTACACAGAATCCTCGTTACCGGCCAGATCGATCGCCCTGATCTGGATTGTGTAACTGCCGTCATTGATCTTTGTGGTGTTCCATACTGTGGTGTGATTAACCCAACCAGAGTCATCAACATTATATTCGATCTTATCTAAAAACACCTCATCAACGGTGATATTGAATTTAACATAGCCATACACATAATTTGCATTCTGAGGATAATTCAATGTTATCGACGGGTCATTGTTATCAATATAAAATTGAGTCTGGCTTGATGCGGTTTCATGACCGGCATGGTCGTGGGCATAGGTGGTGACATTGTAAGTACCATCTGCAAAACTTGAACTGGCAAAAACAAACTGGTAATAGCCTGAGTCCGAGTTATAACCCATGGATGCATTTGCCACTTTCTCGGCACCAGTATTATTTGTAATGGTGATCGTAACATTATTCAGACCTATTGCATCAACTGCCGTGCACTTGAATGAATCTACACCTTTCACATATTGGCCGATAATTGGTGTAACGATCGTAACCTCGCTGGGTGGTGTATTATCGATCTTGATATCGGTCTCCAGTGTGGACTCTGCGCCGTAAGTGTCTTTTGCGTTCACATAGATCGTGTGTGCTCCATCGAGGTAAGTGTTGGTGTTAATTGTAGCGCCATAGTTCGTACCCGATTGCAGGGTTAGATTATACCAGGGATTTGTATCAATTCGATATTTGGGGTTTGTAGATGATATTGGTATGCCGTCTGGGTCGGAGATATTAACTGAGATCGGAAAGTTCCCATTGATCACTTCACCCGTTACCAAGTTGTTCATAATAATATCAACCTCATTGTTGATCTCGATATTTCCCGAATGCTCGGCCAGGTTTCGCGCCTTATCATACGACTTTATTTTCACGGTAAATGTGCTTGACTGTAAACCGGTTGCGACCGTGAAATTAATTGAAGTATAAACACCGTCGAATGCGTACTCATCATTACCTTCACCACCGTCGTTCATCGGTATATCGGTGCCGCCGCCAATTGATGATGCGTCCAGGTAAACCGCGCCAAGACCCGATTCGTAGTCATTGGTGATAGCGGAAAAATAGATCGAATACCCATCTTGTGCCTTGGACCTTGCGGGAGGATAATGCGGTGTTATATTGGTAATGCTTGGCTGTATATTATCAAGATAGATCGAGCTGATCGTAGAGTTTGAATTTCCCGCAATATCGGTGCCTTCCACAGAAAACACGATATTTCCGGTATCCATCGAGTTCACGTAGATCAAAGCCGAACCGTAAATATCGTCATTTGGACTTGCATCGCCATGATTGCCGTCATCGAACATCGTGACCTTCTGTGATATTCCGACACTTGATAGGTCTGCCTCCAATTTCTTGATCCCGTGCGGTGCGGTCTTTCCCAGCGTATTTATGCCAAATTTTTCTATCTCTTGGGAGATCTTCTGGTATATTTCGTTGAGCTCATTACCGCTGGGCGCGTAATAGTATTTCCCACCCAATGATGAATTCCCAATCTCGTGTAGGTCGAATTCTGTGGTGTATTTGTAATTGTTAGTGGTTGGGTTGATGTATCCCGAGGCTGACGAGTTCGAACCCTGTGGGCTATTACCCAAGCCGATGGTAAATATAGGTATTGAACAATTAATTAACCCTGTCCGTGTACCGTCCCGTGATGTAGATCCGGAAAAGGAAACTGTGGTATAGCTATTGAACAGATTAGTGTCAAATTCTCTTAATACAGCCGAATACGACCTGGTTGGTGAGCCCCAATAACAGCCTCCCGTTATTGTCCAGGTTTGATTCATTGCACCATTCGGTGCACCCGGACAAAATGTTTCGGAACCGATCTCGTTCGATGGCCAACCAGCATCATTACCATCGGTCATTGCAACGATCACGGGCACATGGTCGGTCAGGTGGTTGTTCTGGGCGTAGATCACCGCTTCACCGATAGTATCCCAGATAGGGGTCCAACAATTTGGGTTGCCATTTGATCTTGTCAGATGTACGCCGTCGTCTTCGGTGATCACATGTTTGGTCAGGTTACGGCCGATATCGGTTACCAGGTTACAATCTTGACAGGTATATACCTTGTCCATTTGAAGAAAGTTCTGATACCGTTTCACCCCTTCCTGGTCACTCTGGAGGTTAAACGAATAGATCGCGCACCTATCACCGTTCGCAAGTGTGTCCACGAATGCTGTAGCAGCGGCCTCCAGTTTTGACCATTTTTGACCCAACATGGATCCCGAGTTATCGAGCACGAGCACCACATCCAACGGTTGCCTGACAACTACTTCTATTATTTCGAGTTTGAAATCGAAAGCGGATGCCACTATTCGTATCTCATCGCCGTTCTTAATTCCTGTTTGTCCGGCAGGTAGAACAGGTTGAATACCCATGATGGTGGGTTCATAATTATCTACATTAACACCAACGGTCTGGTTATTGAAATTACCCTTGTTATCCCGGGCCCAGATAAATACCGAACGATAGCCCGGCGAAACATCGACCATGATGGGTTCGCTGCCGTAGATGCCGTCCAGTGCATTACCGTCCTGATTCAAACCGTCATCGTGCATCTCGACCCATTGCGGGCCGCCAATACTAGTGGCATTACAAGTTACATTATGCACACCGCTGATACTATCTGCTATAGTTGCTCTGACACGAACGGTAGAACCCGAGGAGACAGCCGTAAGACCAACATCATAGACCGCAGTCCGATTCGTGATCGCCGGGCCATTATTATCAAATTTAACGGGAATAGTGATCACGTCGTTCCCACCGGTGCCCCCAATGGAATCATACCTGATCAAATGTGCACCATCGGGCCAGCCCGAGGTGTTTATAGTATAATCCCATTCTGGGTCACCGCTGGTTGGATCCATATAAGATATTAGCACGCCATCGATACGCAGCTCACAGCGTGTGGCACTACCTGCATCGTTTACAATGAACTCATAACTGCCCGTTATGATCTCACCGGTAGTGGGTTTGGTCCCGGAAGTTGAAATGGTGGCTGCACTTGCATTATCCGACATGATATACAGCATCCCTATAAATCCTGAAAATAATAAACATATTACGATTAAAATACTTAACAATTCTATTTTTCTCGACGGCATAGGTCATCACTCTAATAATTTATTTTTAATGGTAATAACTAATTGCATATTTGTTATTCTATAAGAAAGTATATATGAAATATGATAAATTTAAATGACATCGTTTGGATGATTTTTTAATATTTTAAAAATATTTTCATTTATATTTCTGTTTCTTCTCCCGATTTAGGGAAAATAAAATCATTATTAATGAATGAAATAATGGGGTGATGGGGCAATGGGGTAATGGGGTAATGGGGTAATGGGGTAATGGGGTAATGGGGTAATGGGGTAATGGGGTAATGGGGTAATGGGGTAATGGGGTAATGGGGTAATGGGGTAATGGGGTAATGGGGTA
>JAEHCK010000098.1 GCA_020696345.1 Thermoplasmata archaeon
TGGAGCTCACAGATGAAATATATACTTTATCTAATAAATATCCAGAAATGGAAAGATATAATCTGAAGTCTCAATTGATCTCGTCAGTTACATCCATTCCATTAAATATTGCAGAAGGTAGTAGTTGATGTTATTATTGAAAAACTATATTATAAATTATCTGGTTTTGAAAAATCTCTCAAGCAACAATAGATTTTCTAAAATAAATATATAAAAATATCCCACGTCCTAATAACTAATCGCAATATCCCACGTCCCAATAATAAATCGCAATATCCCACGTCCTAATAACTAATCGCAATATCCCACGTCCTAATAATGAATCGAAACGTCCAACATTCTAATTAATAAGTGCAATATAGAACATCCTAATAATTAATCGTAATATACAACAGTTAATCAATAAGAATATAAATAATAATACTTTAACACATCCTCAATGGATAAATCAGTGATTAAGGTCTCAGTACCAGCAGTGGTCTCGTTATTGGGAGAATGCGGTTCGATCTTTGGTGAACCTGCGCTAGCAATAGCTGTTGATCTGGAACTGACAATTCAAGCGTGTAGAGCAAAATACGATTTTTACATTGTCGACGGTTACAAAATGGACTCGAATAAGCATATGAATTTTTCAACCGTAGTTCAAAAGCTCTGGGGCGGTGAGCCTTTGGAATTTTCCACCAATAGTCAAATGCCAAGTATAGATTGTTTCAGTACCGGTTCGGTTCTGACAACAGGATTGACAGGGTTATTATCCGAATTAAAGAGGCGTTCTATAAAAGGTAAGAAAACCGATCATAAACGGATATCGAAAGCATATATGGCGCGCCAAGCATTTAAGATCGAAAACTCGATCAATAAATTAACATCACCATTGCAAACATCCGCAGCAATATTGGGTGGTGGTGTGCTGTTGGATAATTCTCCCGACCATTCAATTTGGTCCATTGACACAAAGAACCATACATATCATGTGCATCAAATTCCAAAATTCAAAGAGATCTCATTGGTAATTGGTTATCCAAAACAGCGCTTGTCCTTTTCATCCGAGAGCCCCAGGCCGTTATTCTCATCGCCGGCTAAAAGCCGAAGTTTCGGCCAAGGCCATGGCCAAGGCCACGAGCCAGTCTCGAGCAAACTCGAACGCCTGGTATCCAGAAGCGGTTTTGCCAAAGATAACATGAGAGAGATAAGTCGATTAGCACGTCCGGGTGCGGATGCATTGACCAGCGGTGATCATGAGAAGCTGGGACAATTGATGAATGAAGAATGTAACCTGTTGACAATATTGGGTTTATGCCCCGAGGAGCAAAAAGTGCTCATCGATGCAGGTAAGAAAGACTCGTTGGGTGTAACGCTTACGGGGATAAATGGCCATGGTGTGGTTGCGGTTACAAAAGACCCGGAACAGGTGGCTCGGAATTTTAGAAATGCAGGTGGTGAGGCTGCTATAGTTGAGTCGTCGGAGCAAGGGATCAAATTTGATATAGGTGGATAATGAATTAGGTGTGTTTCACAAAAATAAGAAAAATTATTGTTGGATTCTTATTTTTGTTCGAGGGGTAAAAATTCTATATCTACTAACATTCCAATTAAAAGAATTTTTTGCTCGAAACAATTTTTGAATAAAATTGATGAAACTTAGAATTCCAAAAATAATTCACTGAAAAATATGGAATTCTAACCTAGGTAAGAGTACACTACGATTTTTTTCTAAGATCAATCGTTTGAGGTTTGAGGTGATGGGTTATTGATTGACAGTAACCGTGCTGAGTTATTGATTGACAGATGCCTAGGCTTTAAAATAAAATCCAGATATCAACTTAGCCCGGTATCTGTTCAGCATCAAATGAACATGGCAACTGTTCAGCATCAAATGAACACGGCTACTGTTCAGCATCAAATGAACATGGCAACTGTTCAGCATCAAATGAACATGGCAACTGTTCAGCATCAAATGAACATGGCAACTGTTCAGCATCAAATGAACATGGCTACTGTTCAGCATCAAATAAACATGGCTACTGTTCTTCAAAAATTCATTTCTTAAGTAATTGACAGCATAACCATAAAATACCTAATATCCGTTTATTAAA
This sequence comes from Thermoplasmata archaeon, assembly GCA_020696345.1. Taxonomy (GTDB): domain Archaea; phylum Thermoplasmatota; class Penumbrarchaeia; order JAEHCK01; family JAEHCK01; genus JAEHCK01. The sequence continues at coordinate 2,097 of JAEHCK010000098.1, forward strand.
GAAAGAATCAATCCGCTCGGGGGTTTTCCGCTTGGGTCAAGGTAAAGGTTTTGGAAAGGTAATTTTATTTAACGAGCATTTCGTGGTATACGGTATTCCGTCCATTGTATCTGCGATCGGAGACTATACAACTGTAAAAGTAATTCGTCAAGAGGCAGTCAGTGAGCTTGAGGCCGGAGAGATCTTTATTAAAGATAACCGTCCGGAAACGCCTGGATACAAGTCAAGCAAGGTTCACCAGCAAAAAAGATCGCTCGAATTGATGTTGAAGCACGCCCATGCACGGCTCGGCAGTAATGCATTGATGGTCGAGCTTGGTGGAGACCTTCTAACGGCCAGTGGTATTGGCGCAAGCGCAGCATCGTGTGCGGGGTTTGCAAGAGCGCTTAATGAAGAATTTGCCCTCGACATGGACGATAAAGCGATCAATCGAACGGCGTATGAGGGCGAGAAGGCGTATCATGGCACTCCGTCAGGGGTGGATAATACCGCCGCGACATATGGCGGGTTGATACAGTTCACAAAAGGAAAGATCTCAAAGTTCAGACGTATTAAAATACCAAACCCGGTGGAGATCGTCATGGGAAATACCGGGCTGGTGACCGATACAAAAAATGCCGTGGCCGGTGTAAAAAAACGAAAGGAGAAACATCTTAAAAAATATGCAAGGATCTTCAAGGAGGCCCGCAAGCTGGCGCCGCTGGCTAGAAGCGCACTGGAAGCGGGCGATCTCAGAACTATTGGAAAATTGATGTTTGAAGATCACCGGCTGCTCCGGGAGATCGAGGTATCCTGCAGCGAACTCGACCATCTGGTTGATATCGCAAGAACCAACGGCGCCTACGGCGCAAAAATGACCGGCGGCGGGCTGGGCGGGTATATGGTTGCACTCACACCAGGACAAGAGCTGCAGGATAAGGTGGCAGATGCTATTGCAGATGAAGGGGTTGCGGTGTTAAGGACGAAAATAGGTGTTAAAAATGAATCTTAAGGAGTTCATGAACATATTGGATTCAAAAGGATTACTTGTCAAAATAGACAAGCCCATGGATGTGAAATTCGAGATACCCACGGTCATGAAGAAATTGGATGGTAGGCCGATCCTGTTCTCAAATGTCAAGGGTTTCGACATGCCGGTGATCGCCAATGTGTGCTCGAGCCGTGAATTGGTCGGGCACGGCCTGGAGATCGACCAGACCGAGATACTAAAACGGTTAACTGCGGCCATAGATACACCCCGTGAGCCTGAAGTGGTTGACGCCGGTGAGTATAAAGAGTTCTCCGGTACTTTGGACGACCTGCCGATCCTGACATATTACCCGCTCGACGGTGGGCCGTATATTGCCTCTGCCATCGTGCTCGCCAACGACCCGGAGCTGGGGATCAATGCTTCTTATCATAGGATGATGAAGATCGGGTCAGATAAATTGGTACTCCGTATATTAGAAAGACACTTCAACGAATTCCTTGAACGTGGAAATTCCGAATTTGCGATCTGTATAGGCAACTCGATCGCAATGCTGCTGGGCGCCGCTGTGTCGGCCGAGTTGGGCAAGAATGAGCTGGCCATCGCAAATGCATTGAATAAGACCAATGTTGTAGAACTTGGCGGCCATCTCGTGCCCGAAGCCGAACTGGTGTTGATCGCCGAGATGACAGGTGAACTGCACTCCGAAGGACCGTTTCTTGACCTCACGGAAACTTATGATATAGTCAGAGACCAGCGTGTGGCAAAGATCAAAAAGATATACACCCGACCAAACCCGGTATTCCACGGGTTATTACCCGGCGGTCTCGAACATAAGATACTCATGGGCATGCCGCGTGAGCCCACGATCTTGCGCAAGGTAAGCCAAGTTTGCGATGTGAAGGATGTTCTGATCACACCCGGTGGGTGCAGCTGGCTGCACGGGGCGGTTTGTATACATAATAGATCACCCGAGGACGGCAAGAAAGCGATTATGGCCGCATTCGACGGACATAGATCGATGAAGCATGTGTATATTGTGGATGATGATATAGACATCCATGACCCCGCCCAGATCGAATGGGCCATGGCAACCAGATTCCAGGGTGATAGGGACCTGGTGATCTTGCCAGGTCAAAAGGGGTCATCTCTGGACCCGTCATCCAACCTAAAGACGCGTGAGACTACCAAGCTCGGGTTCGATCTGACCATACCGCACGGCCGTGACCCGAAAGATTTCAAAAAGCCGAAGCTTCCGTTAGAGGTTGATATCTCTGATTACATAAAGTAGTGTAATAAATTAAGGTTTATTAATAAGAAAAATAGTGATTGTAGGATAATATGCTGAGTTGATGTTGGGTTGATAATGTGATTAACTGACGATGATTATGGGAATGTGACTAGCTAATGATGATTGTGGGGATGGAGAATAGGATTATGTCAATGGTGGTTGAAAAATCCCCCTAGCAACAAGTAATCCATTCCCTACCAAGCATCAAGTGATCCATCCCCTATCAAATTATCATGATATTGACATTGAAGCAAATCATCATGAAATCAATAATAAATAATCTTTCCACCCATCCTTAAAAACATTTATATATGATTTTAACTGTAACTTTACACATGAAGCTCCTAGCACTTTCCCATTTGATCCTTTCCGGATCGAAATCGGTAGGCGACCTCGCGGGTATTCTGGGGGTATCGAACACTTATGCCTCGCAGTTGTCCACCGCCCTTGTTGACGCGGGGTTCGTTGTGAAGGAAAGGAAGGGCAAAAAAGTATTGGTGCATCCAAACATGGAAAGCCCCTTTGTCCAGAACCTGTCAAAGTTTACGGTGATGGTCGGCGCCTATCCTCCCTATACACCTACTGATTTTTTAGAACCTGAATCCAAGCGTAAGGTGATTTGGCAGTTGAAGGATGACGACATAACCATTGATGAGTTAAGGACGAGGACCGGCTACTCGAGGACAGCGATCTATGATGCCCTGAGGCCTTTCACAAAGGTAGGATTAGTGTCAATAAGCAGAGGGAAAAAAAAGGTTTACAGCATGAATAAGTCCTTGCCGCTTGCAGAGCTGCTACTTCAACTGATCGAATTTTTTGAGTCTGATATCGATCTGCGCCCTCTTCTGGAGAGGATATCATCGGATGAGAAGGTTATCGCACTTAGCGTGTTCGGCTCTCAGATAACTGGCAAAAGGGATCGTTTGAGTGATGTGGATGCCCTGGCCATCGTAAAATCGCCAGGGGATAGAAATATCGCAGAGCGATATGAACATACCCGCCTACAGCTCAATATCTATTCTCGCAAAGGCATTATCCAGTTGATAAAAAGGGAACCGTGGTTTTTAAAATTGGCACTTGAAGGAAGGATACTGAAAGGAAGTGACTTCTTGGAAGGACTGGAAAAACTGTCTATTATTGTGGATCTCACCGAGAACATCGCAGAAATTAAGAGGATATTGGAGGTATTGGATAGACCTCCAGATAGTAAAAAAGCCAGGATTATGATGTACTGCATCCGAACTGCCGTGGCAATGAAGTTGTTCGTCGATGGTAGGCTAAGCCAAGAAGGATTTATCAACGAACTTAGCCGTCGATACCCAGAATTTGAAAGCTACCGAGGGTACATAGAAGGCAGTAAGATAAATAAAAGAACAATAAGAAAATCCAAGGATAAGATCCTGGAGGATTTGGAGAATGTCGAAAAGAAAGAAGAGAAAGAGCGCTGAGAAACTGGAAGCTCAAGCAAGAGCGCACGAAGCCTTGTACGGCACAGATTGGAAGGAGGTAATGGAGTACAGGGGACAGGCATTAGAAATTGTCGAGAGATACAGCATAAAACCGAATGACAAAAGAATTTCCAATAATGAGATAAATATCTTTAAGAAACGGTTGAAGGAATTCGAAGAAGGAAAGCGCATAATGCAAGGAGAACTGTCCTTCTATAGGGTGTTGAGATTGCTCAGTGAAGGAGAGTCAGTTGATCTTGGCAACGAGATTGAGGCAAAGAACCTTGGGATGCTTGAGATGTTGGGATACATTAAAGATGGAAAGCTCACCTGGAAAGGTAGAGACCTGATGAAAATAATAAAAAGCTCAGAAAAAATAAAAAATTAGATGATAAGTCAGTAAAGGGATTTGTATCCTTTTTTAAATACTTGAATACCATCCCTTACCTCCCCCCACCAGACCTGCTCGAAGTTAAAAGTTTATATTATAATATGAATATATGTCGGATAATGATGAAATAAAATTATGACGTGATTGCATGCACTTGACGTCCGATGAAGAAAAGATGCTGGCTGGTGAGCACGGGCCTGTTTTGGAGCGCTCGTTCAGATTACTGGTTAGGCTCGGTGAGATATATGGCGCAGATAAGATGATACCTATAGGTTCGGTTCAAGTGGCCGGGGTATCATATAAATCTATCGGCGATATTGGCCTGGAGTTCTTGGAAGATTATGCAAGCCAAGGCGCCAAAGTTAAAGTTCTAACATTCCTGAACCCGGCAGGCATGGACCTGGAAAATTGGTCTGCTCTGGGGTTTCCTAAGGAGTTTGCAGAGAAACAGTTGAAGATAATCGATGCATTCCGAAGCATGGGAATTATTATCTCTGCCACGTGTACACCTTATCTGGCCGGTAACCTGCCGCGGTTCGGAGAACATATTGCATGGTCGGAATCATCTGCAGTATCATTTGCCAACTCGGTAATTGGTGCGCGAACAAACCGGGAGGGCGGGCCGTCCGCTCTTGCAGCGGCGATCTGTGGGGTTAGCGCAAATTATGGTCTTCACCAGAACGAAGCTCGAAAACCTAATATAAAAATCGAGATCGACGAGAAGCTCGATCTGAGATCAGGTTCGGATTTTGGCGCCCTGGGTTACTATGTGGGAAAACAGGTTAAAAACAAGATACCGTTCTTTTCCGGGATCAAAACCGAAGCTGCAACCACTAGTACATTAAAGGCATTGGGTGCGGCAATGGCGGCGTCAGGTGCGGTTGCGCTATACCACATCCGGGATATTACCCCCGAGGCAAATAACATGCCCGTAGAAGGCCTGGAAACCTTACATGTGGAGCCTGAAGCTATTGAGGAAACCTATGCAAAACTAACCACCGGCGAGGTCCCTGACATCGTGATCGTGGGCTGCCCGCACAGCTCGCTATTGGAAGTGGAAAAGATCGCAAATGCGTTAGCGGGAAAAAGTTTGAAAAGGCCGTTTTGGGTCTGCACATCACGCGTGATCAAACATACCGCGGACGATATGGGATTTACCGGGATCATAGAAAAGGCCGGCGGGATGGTGGTGGCGGATACATGCATGGTGGTTGCACCTATCGAAGACATGGGTTATCGAATAACGGGTGTGAACTCGGGTAAGGCCGCCAATTACCTACCAGGATTTTGCAAACAGGATGTAGTATTTGCCAGGTTGGAAGACCTGATATCAAAATGTATATAATTAAGACTTAGGAGGAAATATAAATGAAAGGCAGGATCATCAGCCCGGGAGTTGCAGAAGGTGAGGCTATCGTATCACATGAGCCCATCGGGTTTTACGGCGGTGTGGATGTAAAAACCGGTAAGGTAATCGACTGCGGTCATGAGCTGGAAGGGCAGACCATAACCGACAAGATATTGATATTCCCGTGCGGTAAAGGTTCCACGGTGGGGTCGTACGTGATATACGGTCTTAAAAAAAATGGTGTGGCGCCGCTTGCGATCGTTAACGAGGAGACCGAGACGATCGTGGCGACCGGTGTGATCCTGGCAGGGATACCGTGCGTGGATAAGATCGATCTTCAAAAATTGGATATTAGATCCGGTCAGAGGATCAAGGTCGATGCTGATAATGGGATTGTAACCAGGCTGGATTGATGCTGAACAGTAGCCGTGTTCATTTGATGCTGAACAGAAGCCAGGTTGAGTTGATGTTGAACAGAAACCGGGATTAGTTGATGCTAAACAGAAGCCAGGTTGTGTTGATGTTGAATAGAAACCGGCTTCTGCCAATCAACGATCCATCACGGCTTCTGCCAATCAACGATCCATCACGGCTTCTGCCAATCAACGATCCATCACGGCTACTGTCAATCAATAACCCATCACGGCTACTGTCAATCAATAACTCATCACGGCTACTGTCAAGCAATAAAAAATCACGGCTACTGTCCTACAATAATTCTACCCCGCCACTGTCAAGCGATAAATTATCAATATATGCAACTTGCAGAAAACTTTTAATCTATAAAGATATTCTTCACAATTCATTTCCAATCAAGTTAAAATAACTATGTGATACCAATGACAGTTTCTCCGGACAACTCGAATTCTACCGACTCGGTTGATCTTGACCAAAAGGCTATTGAACAAAAATGGCAGGATTATTGGGAAGTGGAAAAGATCTATCAGTTTGACATTGAGTCAACCAAGCCGGTTTACAGTATAGACAATCCACCACGATACGCTTCAGGACCGCTGCATATTGGCCATGCGGTGCATTACACGCACATAGATTTTGCCGCACGGTATAAACGCATGTGTGGCTACAATGTATTTTTCCCGCTGTGTTTCGATGTAAATGGCATGCCACTCGAGGTCAATGTCGAGAAAAAGTATAACATCAAAATGGTAGAATACGACAGGCAAGAGTTTATCAAACTTTGTCATGAGTTCGCCGAGGAGAACATTGGTGAAATGAAGCACCAGTTCAAGATCTTGGGCGAGTGCATGGACCCGAGCATTTATTATCAGACAGATGCAGAATATTATCGTCGTCTGACCCAGATATCCTTTATCAAGCTATATCATCGTGATCTGATCTACAAGGGCGAACGACCGATCAATTGGTGCCCACGTTGTGGAACCGCTCTTGCAGACGCCGAAGTAGAATACCAAGATAGAACAACAAAATTCAATTATATAAAATTCAAACTGAGCGAGACCGATGAGGAGATAATCATCGCAACTACCAGGCCGGAATTATTATGCACATGTCATATGGTAGCTATACATCCTGACGACCCGCGTGCCGATGAGCTGGCGGGAAAATTGATCAAAACTCCGATCTATAATAAAGAGGTTCGAATACATCCCGATGATGCGGTTGACCTGTCGTTCGGTACTGGTATCGTTATGGTTTGCAGTATTGGCGATAAAGACGATCTGGAATGGATTGCCAGATATGACCTGCCGTTGGATAAAGGTATAGATGAACACGGGCACATGACCGAAATTGCTGGTAAATATGTTGGCCAGGAGATCATGGCAGCACGACAAGCGATCATTCAGGATCTACGCAATTCGGGCTTGCTTATTAAACAGGAGACTTTGGACCAGCAGGTTGGCGCTTGCTGGCGATGCCGTACACCCATAGAATTTCTGGTTACTCCACAGTGGTTCTTGAAAACATTGGAATTTAAAGATGAAGTGTTAAAGGCCGCAGATGAGATAAAATGGTTCCCCCAGTACATGAAAACCAGGTTGATCGACTGGGTAACCTCATTATCCTGGGATTGGGTGATCTCACGACAGCGATATTTTGCCACGCCAATTCCACTTTGGGAATGTTCGGATTGTGGGCATGTGGTTGTAGCCTCTGAAGGGTCATGCTATATCGATCCTACAATTACGCCAGCGCCGGTGGATAAATGTCCCGCCTGCGGAAATGAAGAGTATATTGGCTGTAAAGATGTATTCGATACCTGGATGGATTCAAGCATTTCACCATTATTTAATACGTATTGGCAGCGCGATGATGAAAAATTCAACAAACTATTCCCAATGTCATTGCGTCCACAATCACACGATATCATCCGGACCTGGGCATTCTATACGATCTTAAGGAGCCATCTTCTATGTGATTCCAAACCATGGGACGAGATCATGATGGGCGGATTCATACTTGCCACGGACGGTACACCCATGCACGCATCACGTGATAATGTCATCGACCCACTGGAAATTTTAAATGAATATGGCACGGACGCACTCAGATACTATGCTGCATCATGTGCGTTGGGTAAAGATAATGCATTCCGCTTGAAAGATGTGACCGAAGGTGTAAGGTTTATCAGGAAACTATGGAATGTTGAGAAACTAATGTGTACCAATATTGATCAATTGACCAATGAGAATGATCAATTATCAGAAGTGATCGATGATCTGCACGCCGTTGATAAATGGATCCTTAGCAGGTACAGTCAAATGGTACGGCAGGCAACACAATTCATGAATGAGTTCCAGTTCGATAAGTGCCGTAAATTTGTGGTTGAATTTGTCTGGCACGAGCTGGCAGACCATTATTTAGAGATGGTTAAACATCGATTATATAACAAAGACGATGAGACAATAACTCGTATCATGTATTCAATAGGTCTGGGCGTTGTAAAATTACTTGCACCGTTATTTCCCCATATTACCGAAGAGATCTATCAAAAACAATTTCGCAGGCTGGATGGCTGTAAAAGTGTGCATCAAGCAACCTGGCCGGAACCATTATTCGAAGATAAAGTTGGCGAGGCGCACGGTAATTTGGTTAAAGAGTTGGTCGGTTCCGTCCGTCACTGGAAATCTGAGCATGGTATACCGCTGAACGAGGAGATCAATTATATGGGAATTCTAGCAGAACATAAACTACAAGACGTGATCGCCGAAAGCAAGGCCGACATAATACCTACTATTAAGGTTAAAACATTAGAGTTTATAGAAGATATTGAAAATAAAGTCAGTTTAAAAGTAAAAGAATTGAGACCTGTATATTCCGTACTGGGCCCGGAGTTCAAAGGGGCTAGTAAGGAGATAATAAACAAATTACAGACACTTTCGGCAAAAAACGTCTTTGACCAAATTTCCAGTACAGGTCATTTTGACCTTCAACTGGAGTCCGGCGACACAATACAACTTACAGATAAACATATTTCTTTTGAGCTGGCCAAGCAGGTTCATGGACGTGAAGTTGAAACGATCGATCTGGATGAGATCACGATTCTTGTTGAAAATTAGAAAAGTTATTTAAGTAAAAATTCATTTACGTATTTTACAGGGGAGGAATATGATAATTCGCTGGCACGGCCACGCATGTTTTGAGATAGCCAATGATATAACTGTTGTTACCGACCCTCACGACGGTAGATCCATTGGTATTAAACCGCCACAAGTCAAGGCAGACCTTGCACTGGTCAGTCATGACCATTTTGATCATAATAGTGTAAAAACCGTTAGTAAAGCTACCACCAAGATCATTTCATCGCCAGGAAAATATGAAAAATTCGGGATCAAGGTGAGAGGTATTTTGGCATATCACGATAATGCTGGTGGTGAGCGGCGTGGTGAGATCACGATATTTAATTTCAATATCAATAATATCAATTTCTGTCATTTGAGTGATCTTGGCCACATACCAACTTCAAAGCAAATAGAAGATATTGGTGATGTAGATATTTTATTTGTCCCGATCGGTGATGTTTTTACGATAGGCGCTCAAGATGCCTGGAAGACCATCAAATTGCTCAAACCCAAGGTGGCAATACCCATGCATTATCGTGTGGGTGGCCTTTCACTATCTATTCAACCACTTGACCCGTTTTTAACAAATGCAGATAAAGTAGAAAAGGTGGGAAACGAGATCGATTTTGAACCCGAGGACATACCTGAGCAGTTTGAAGTATGGGTGTTTTCATTATAATAATGCAGGGTTAAATTCCAAGCTCCAAACTGTGGGAAAGTCGAAGAGTTTTCCATAGCGAAATAATTTTCTTCGGAAATAATCACGAACTAAAAATTCTTTTTATTAGGAGATTATAGAAGATAGAATTTTTACCCCGAGTTAATTTGCCTTGGCAAATTAGCCTAGTAGCAAGTTCCAAATAAGCTCCAAGTTCCAAAATTTCAATGACCGAAACAATGATTTATTTGGAAAGTGGATTGAAAGTTTAGCGATATACCCTTCTATCCACTAGCGAGTAAAACGAGCGTCCTCTTCCCTCTTTCCTGTTTTAGAACTTTGGAATTTGAGATTTGGAATTTATTTGGAGCTTGGAATTTGTTATTTGTGATTTGACATAACCCAGCAATAATTAATCAAAACCAATAATTCTACAATAGAAATCCATCTTCAATTCGACCCAACTCTATCCCCGTAGTGGTCGTCCCCGTGACCACACCTTTGGAATTAGCCACTAAACATGCACCAACGAATGGTGTACCATAATTTGCCGTGCTGGCAATAATATCGATCTTGAAGAGCGACTTAAGAATTTCAAGTTCATCATCTTTCGTTTTCGGATGACAGAGACCGCCACGGTTCGTAATTGCACCAGATGCACCAACGGTCTTCAACTCGGCGATCGTGCCATCCATAACCTCAACATCCAAAGCGTCTTCGATCTTCTTCATGCTGCTTTTTGTAAACTCGTTATGGACAAGTGCGCCATTATCATTTGTTAGAATATTATTTCCAATGGCATTGAATCTCTCCTCCAAGATCGTGACCTTGAAATGTTCTTTAAGTTTTGAAACCTCTTTGGTTTCAACAAGATCATTCACCACAACCCCGTTCGAGTTTAACGCCAATAACGCGCCAATTAATTTTGACCCTGCTACCGAGGTGAGAACAACATCTAGTTTTAAAGTTTGTTTTAAGATCTCTTGGAACGATTTTGGCAGATCAAAAGGCGCTAGCCCTATATTCTCATTGACCGCACAAAATATTCCAATATATGGATTTCCACTTATATCGATTTGTGCAATGGCCAAATTAAGTCCCCTAAAAAGTTTCAAAGCTTTTCTTGATCGTTTTTATCAAATAATAAATAAAGGTTTGAAGTTCTCTTGCCTAATTATTCTTCTGGCAGAGTTACTTCTATTAAATTATCTTCAAACTTGACCGCTTTCACACGTATCTTCGATGGTGGATGTTTAATGCCCCGAGACCATATTTTACGGTTAACTGGTTCATCGATCCATACATTCGATAGTTCACCCTTCATATGTTTAGCAATATATTTTCTAACACAAACAATTGCGTATTTGGCCCGCTTTGGCTGTGGAACATTTTTAGTGGCACGTAATGGTATGGTAAACATTCGTTCAAGTTCTTCTTCTTCTGCCATATTAGATCACATTCATTATTGATATGTTTATTTTAGCTCGGGTTAATTTGTTTTTTCATTTATTTATGTAATTTACTTCTACGCCAAGTATGGCGTTTTGGGTGTTGAGTAAATCTACGTTTGGTTCGCATCATAACCCAGGCTGGTACACGCCGGTTACGCTTTGTCACTTTCATCAGTCGAATCTTTTTTCCTAACGGTTTGTGGCTAGACATGATCAAATAACACCTTGAATGGATTGTTGATTTTTCAATCATTTAATTTATAGAATGTAATGGTCATATAATAATTAGATATAAATCTTATGATTAATTGCATACTTTTAAATATGCATATCTCGGTTTACGGGCATAAATTTAAAGTGAGGTGTAGAGAATGCAAGATTATGGACAGACAGGAGGGGCAGCATATCCACCCCAGGGAGGGGCACCAATGCCGCCACCAGGAGGGGCACCGCCGCCACCAAAGAAGAAATGTGGTAAGGGATTAATGATCATTGGCGTTGTTCTGCTTATTGTTGGATTAATAATCGCACTGGTTGGCGCAATGCCAATGATGACTTATGAAAAAGCTGAAGATATGAAACAGGAAGATGTGAAAAGTGGAGATACATATCAAATAACAGGTGAAATAACAGAGGAAGTAGATGTTTCTGATCTAGGTATTCTAGGAGTATCAGGATATGGTTATACCTTAGATAAAGAAATAGGTGTTCTATCCAGTGAGGATATTGGAGGTAAAGGGGACACGGTTTATTTAGAATGCGAAGGTAAGGATTTAGGAGCTGGTCTTGTAGTATTGGAAGTAAAAACACAAGCAAATCCGTTGCCAATAATTATCGTTGGTGTTATTTTACTGATAGTAGGAATTCTTCTTATTGTAGTAAATATAATAAAGGGAAAAAAAGCCAAAAAAGCGGCAGCACCCGGTCCGGCACCCGGTCCAGCACCACAGCAACCTATGTATCCACCACAACAACCACAGCAACCACCGCAATACGGTGCACCGCCACCGCAATACTGAATATTTAAAAATGATCAGTATTTACTTGATCAATTACTTCTTAGTCGAGAGCCATGGCCTTCGGCCAAGCCTTCGGCTAGGCCTCGGCCGATCACTACGATTATTTGATAAATAAAATCGTTGGGGGAGGGGTGACCATTACTATGAATTATTGTTGAAAAACATTTGGTGAGGGGGGAACAAAAAAGAACTAATTTTCCTCTCCAGCCACCCCAAACGATTGTAAACAATAATCTATTGAAGTGGTCTCCAAACGATTCCAAGCGATCATTACTTGTAGTGATCCCCCTTCCCCAAGTGGTTCATATTATCAATCGATCGTAACGGTCTGTGAAAGCATTCCCCTGCTAATAATCTTTTTTATGAATTGTTTTTTAACCTGCATCCATGAAGAGTTCGAAACGGTCACTTTTCACACCGCAGATGGGGCACTTCGACGGCGGCTGGTCTTTTGCGCATAAGTACCCGCATACCGGGCAGCGCCAGACTGGTGTTTTTAGCTTCATTTTGTAACCCGCACCGTCTCCATCTCGATTTTGTGGTTCCTCTTGGGTTTTTTTAGGTTGTATGCCTCTTCTGTCTGGTATGGCTTGTACATCTTTTGAACCTGCGGCAATGTCATCATCCACATACAATCCACAATAACATGCTCCATGTTCAACAATGTCATCATCACGGTAGTCACAGGGGCAAATAATATCCTTATCTTCTTCGAAATTACCTGCATTTAACCTGCACGGACAGCCCGGGTATCCATATTTCTGCTCATTTTCCAAATAACCTTCAATAATGATCTTAAGATCATCCAAATTAGGATTTAGATTGTATCTACCAACTAACGCATCCTTGCGTAATTTATCTATACATTCTATGATCTCATCTTCGGTTGGCATGTGGCTAAGGCCTCCTCAAGTTGCTCCGGCTTATGGCCGATGATAATCTTGTCACCGATCTTCACGGTAGGAAACGACATTGCAGGGTTCAATTCACGAATCTTTTTACGTATCTCTTCTTTTTCGTCACCTTCCAGTTCATTAACGAAATAATGATCATATTCAACATTCTTTTCATCCAAAATTGCTTTTGTCTTTTTACACCACATGCAAGTGGAAAGACCGTAAAATTTGATATCTCCACATTGTTCTTCGCTGTCATCAGGCATGGTTATACCTCCCCAGTTCATTATATGAATGATATCATCTTTCAAAAATGTTTCGGCATATGTATTTTTGAGGGGTTGAGGATGGGAGGATAATTTGCTGAGTTTATGCTGAACAGATACCGTGATGAATTTATACTGAACAGATACCTGGATGGGTTGGTGCTGGATAGATACCTGGCTGGGTTGGTGCTGAGTAGATACCGAAATGAATTAATGCTAGGAAGATCCGTTGATTTACTATCACAACTACGTTTCGTTCAATCAACAATTAATCCAGGCATCTGTAAACCGACATAAAATCAAGGTATCTGTCAATCAATAATCGTTCAAGGCATCTGTCAATCAACAATCAATCAAGGTATCTGTCAATCAACAATTAATCCAGGCATCTGTCAATCGACAATCCATCCAGGCATCTGTCAATCAACAATGAATCACGGCTTCTGTCAATCAACAACCCATCAAATCATCAAATAATTGAATTATAATCAAACCATCCTTCCAGTCTTCCATCATTCATACTCACCTCCCACATCCCAAACCCCACATCCCAAATCCCAAATCCCTAATCCCTAATTATTTAATATATCATAAACTAATACCGACCAGTGAGGATCATCATGTCGCCTGTTAGTGAAAAGAATAAAAAGATCAACGGGAACCTGAATAAATTTTATAACTATTCGTTTCCGAAAATGACAGTTCTGGTAACATTGTTGGACAAAGCTGGTAAGCCGAACATAATAACTCTTGCCTGGCATTCCGCAGTCTCAATAAAGCCGCCCATGTACGGCATCTCCATCGACCCGCGCAGGTACTCGCATGACGGGATCATTAAAACCTCCGAGTTCGTGGTCAATTTCTGTCAAATGGATATTCTCGACCAGGTGCACTACTGCGGTCGTCATTCGGGGCGTAAGTTCGATAAGTTCGTAGAAACCGGTCTAACCCCCGCAACTGCACAAAAGGTCAAAGTGCCGCTGATCGCGGAGGCATACAGCCACCTGGAATGCAAGCTAGTGGACCAGCAGTTATACGGTGATCATACATGGTTGGTTGGTGAGATCGTGGCTGTAACTTGCGATGAAGTATTCGATGAAGACGTACTGCGGGATAATGTGGACCCCGTGTTGTATCTTGGTAACAACGAATATACATCGTTCAATAAAGTGAGAAAGAAATTCTAGATCCATCAATTCTATCATGATTATAAAGACCGCCTAAACGAAATACTGGATAACCTGGAGCTCGCATTTGGCCCTGCCTGGAAAAACATACACACAAGCGATATCATCATCTGATACAAAAATCGTACTTTTTACTTTTACAATTTAACTTTTTACTTTTTCAATTCTTCAATTACTGAAAATCGAAAGAATATCTAGATCAAAATAATCTCTAAAGATTTAAATAACATTAATTTATTATTACTCATCCCTGGATTCAAATATAATCAGTTTGGTGAGTATATGTCCAACGGTAAAAAAGTTCTGCAACCGCTCTTGAAAGAGGGTTTATATGATGTGTTCGGCGGTGAAGACCTGCTGATCGAAGCAGCCCACGACTTGATCAGAGAGGAGATAAAAAAACACATACGCGAGAAATTAGATGCCAACCCAGAGCTTAAAAAAGAATTCAAAGATGCCATCGGCATGTATTTCGAGGCTAAGCTGAAAGAAGCATTTGCAAATGTCAAGCTTGTCAAGGCGGGCGCCAAGTTGGGTCTGGAAATGATCCCTGATAATTTAAAGGCCACCATGTCAAAAGAACTCGAGCAGGAGATCGGGAAGCTGCTGGAGAAAACGCTTTGATCGATTATTTATTGATTGGAAGTTCTATATTACGCTTAATTAATAGGATGTTCTATTTTTCGATTTTTTATTAGGATGTTCTATATTTCAATTAATTATTGGGATGTTCTATATTGCGATTAATTATCAGGATGTGTGATTTATTTTCGTTAAATCATTTATGCATCCTATTATATTAGCGACATATAGAACCCAAGTCTGACACTTAGCTCCGCTAATACATTCGAATAAATGATTTGACAGGTAGCTCAAAACGGGGTGAAATCACCCCGACTTATCAAGAAAAACCATGGTTTTGACTCAAAA
>JAEHCK010000013.1 GCA_020696345.1 Thermoplasmata archaeon
ACGAATCCATAAATTATACACAGGTCATACGAATCGAAAGCGCAAGAAAGAAGGTCATCGGAAAGCCGTATGGGGGAGAACCACATGTACGGTTTGATGAGGGGGTGGTGGACGTAAGCCCACTGCCCTACTCTACCTTTTATTCTCTATCCGACCAGTTGACCAGCTGACCATCCGACCAGCCGACTAGCTGACCATCCGACTAGCCGACCAGCTGACCAACCGACCATCTGACCAGCCGACCATCTGACCAGCCGACTAGCCGACCATCTCGTTGAGCTAAAATTATTATTCTATACAATTAAAACGTAAAAGAGCAGTTATATCGTTGAAAATACCAACAGAAATGAATTTTTGGGAATAATTAATAGGATGTATAACCAAATATTCTATAGTTCATAGTTATTAATCGAAAGTTGGAAATAGGTGAAGATATATTTACCTATGAGAATAAATATACCCTCTAAACAAAAACGGGCAAGATCCTGGGAATCTTTGAATAGATATATACGAACTCATTTCAAACAGGTTGAAACAAATTTACATGAATAAACATTAAAAAGGGGAATTGGGGGAATTAAACCCCTGGAGATATAGGATCAATACTGGGAGGCAGATAGAATGCGAAGTAGGTTTTTTAAAAAGGGATTAGCATTTTGGACAGTTTGTATGATGGTGTTCATGGGATTCATGGTAATGATCCCGGAAGAATCGGAAGCGGCGGGAATTTTATCGGATGCATTATCACCTTGTAATGATCAGTGGTATAAAGAAAATACCGTTAAATTCCAATGGTATGTCTATAATAAGGATAAACAAGATAAAGTGAAGATCACCACCTGGAAGTTTAGCCACAGTAGAACAGTAGACACAATTTTTGGATCTTATACAACAGATTATTGGTATGAATATGCAAGTGTGGTAAAATATACAAGTAATACATATTACGAGTGGGAGAATTTCCCCGACGGCCGTTTCATGTGGCGTGTAGAGATATATTATAAAAATTGCTTTGGCAACTATAAATGGTATTCCACCTCGGATAAAGAGGAATTTAGACATGACTCTACACCACCTGATACACCATCACCAACGCAAGCTTATCCTTATGGATACCTAAGGTGGAGCCCAATTACTGATGCCGGGATAGGTTTGAAGCATTATGAATGGCGAATAGATGGCGGAACTATTCATTGGACAACATCGAGGTTTTTCTATCTTCCAAGCGGATTAACTAGTGGTAGTCATTTGTTTGAAGTTAGAGCGGTTGATAAATTGAATCATGCCAGCCTCTGGGGTTATGTTTACTTTAAATATGATGGGACAGCACCAATAATATATAACCATGTAACAGGTGACGATGTCTGGCGAAATGCTGGCGGTACAAAATATAATGTCGATTTCAGTGACCCGATCTCACCTACCCTTGCTCCGGGGTCAAAATTAAACTATGCTTACTATTATATACATTCTAATCAGTTCGGACAAACTCCTAGAAAATATCTGGGTGGCGGAACTATATTTAGTGGTCTAGATTCATTTTGGTATACAACAGATTGGGAGATAGATTTTGATGCATGTCAAGAAGGAGCTAATTATGTTTATTTGTATGTTCGAGATTATGCAACGAATTCTCAATCTCAAAATGATGTTTTTTGTGTTCTAAAAGACACGGTGCCGCCGGGTAAAACCATACCAAATGACGGGGAACCATATATTACGGATAAATGTGATCTGACATTTAGCTGGCCAACACCTTATGATGCAACCTCGGGCATCGACCATTACGAATACCGGTTGGATACCGAACCAACTAATACATGGCATTCGACAACCACTAATTCAGCTACATTGACCGGTCTACCGGATGGGCGTGATACGTTTAATGTCCGGCCAGTGGACAAGGCGGGTAATATCGGCACGGTCGGGTCACATCTATTTTGGGTCCAGACCGTTCCACCAGAACCCAATGCCGATGCCGGCGGACCGTACAATGGTGTTGAACACATGCCCATTACATTCGACGCCTCAGCGTCAACCGACCCGAACAGCGATCCATTGCAGTACCGCTGGGATTTCCAGAACGACGGCACGTGGGACACGGGATTTTCAAACAGCCCAACTGCTGCACATACCTGGCACACGGCCCATTCCGGCACCGTAAAAGTAGAGGTCTCGGACGGTTGGTATACCGATACGGACACCGCAGCGGTGGTGGTGAAAACGGCTGTGGCGAAGAATATTGACCAGAACAAATATTATGCAGCGATCCAGGATGCTATCGATGATGCAACTTCCGGCGATACGATCCAAGCATTAAGCGGTACCCATAATGAGAATTTACTGATAAATAAGAAATTAACATTAGTCGGCGAAGACAGGGATCACACGGTCATTAACGCCGGTGGCTCGGGCAATGTGATCAAGATCACCGCAGATCACGTCACCGTAAAGGATCTTACTGTGACGAATTCAGGAACCAGTTCAGGTTGGCCCGGTGATGCAGGGATAAGGATCGATAATGCGGACTATTGTTCGGTGGAAAATGTAAACGCTTCAGACAACAATAATTATGGTTTGATCCTGGCATATGCGGATAATTCTTTGATAAAAAACAATTACTGCACAGATAATAGATTGGGGATCTGTACATATGGTGACAATAATAATGAGATCTGTTATAACTACATAGATGACAATGTTGACGGCGGAATGAAGCCGATCAATTCGGGTGGGTCCGGTGCAAATCAAATACATAATAATACGATCGTGAATAACGGATTCCATCCAAACCCTGCTATTATTACGGCCGGTATAATATTATATGGAGGGGCTACAAAAAACAATATTATCGAGCATAATTTGCTTGATGGAAACAGACAAGGCATCCATTGCCGCGCAGGCGGATCCAGTAATGTCATAAGGTACAATGCAATTATTAACTGTACAGTTGCAGGCGTGCAGTATTCTGCAGGCGGAGGTCCGAACACATATTATCACAATAATTTTATAAATAACACCGTTCACACTTCCGGTACGACATCATCGGATGTCTGGGACAATGGTTATCCCATGGGCGGCAATTATTGGGATACGTATTCAGGAACCGATATTTACCACGGCGCTGTGCAGAACAAGGCTGGCGCTGACGGCATGGGCGATACCACATACACATTATCTGGCGGTGCTAAGGATAATTACCCATGGATGGCGCCCGATGGCTGGCTGCGTGTGACCAACCTGGATACCGGTAAGCAGTATTTCCTGATGCAACAAGCGGTGGACGATGCCAGTCCAGGCGATACGCTCCGGGCGAAAAACAGTGTATATTTCGAGCATCTGATGATCAATAAGAAGATAACCTTAATTGGTGAGTCCCGGGATGGCGCCATGGTGACTGGTGGCGGTTCAGGTAATGTGATCAAAATTACCTCGGACGACGTGACCGTGATGGATCTGACCGTAACGAACTGCGGTAGCACCCCAGGCTATCTGGGTGATGCGGGGATACGATTGGATGGCGTAAAATACTGCACGATCATGAATGTCAATGCATCAGATAATAATAATTATGGCATTAACCTGGTTAATTCGGATTGCTGTTGGATCAATAATAATTATATCGACAATAACGAGATCGGCATCTTTTGTTGGTATGCTGATGACTGCGAATTTGGAAATAATTATATCAGTAATAACCCTGAAAACGGCATACAGCTCGCCAACTCGGGCTCCATATTACCGAATTGGGTTCATGATAATACGCTCATCGGCAATGCATTTACCTCAGTCACGCACCCGACCGCGGGAATATTCCTCTGGGGTGGGTTCTCAAAAAACAATCTGATCGAAGACAATATGCTCGACGGTAACAAGCAGGGCATACATTTTCGTGCATCCGGTATTAAGAATAATATAATTTGCGGGAATACGATAAAAAATTGTCCGGTAGTTGGTGTTATATACACCCACAGCGCAGGGCCAAATACTTTTTACCATAACAATTTCATCAATAACGCTGTTCATTTAATCGGAACGATCTCCGGCGACAACTGGGATGATGGTTATCCAAACGGTGGTAACTATTGGGATACATACTCGGGAACCGATGTCTACCATGGGCCGAGTCAAAACATAGCAGGTTCGGACGGTATCGGCGATTCGGCATATTCACTCGTCGGCAGCGGCAAGGACAACTACCCATGGCTGACCCCGGGCGGCTGGGACAAGGTGAAGAACACAAACACAGGTAAATGGTATTTAACCATCCAGTCTGCCGTGGATAATGCCAACCTTGGCGACAGTCTCTGGGCAGCAAATGGTAATTATTACGAGAATGTGGTAATTAATAAAATGCTGACCCTCACCGGCGAGAGCAGGGATGGTGTGGTAGTTAACGCTAGCGGCACTGGTGATGTCATTACAATCACTGCGGATTGGGTGAACATTAAATACCTGACCGCCACCAACTCCAGAAGTAGCTATCCAGATGCTGGGGTAAAGATTGATAGCGCGAACCATTGTTGGATTGAAAATATCAATGCCTCGAATAACCATGCAGGAATATTTCTCTACTATGCGGATAACTGTGTGGTTAACAATAATTTCGTCACTAATAATTTAGCACAAGGAATTTATTCCCATTGGAGCACCAATAACGAGTTCGGTCATAATTATTTGTACAACAATCCTCATGCAGGCATTCAACTTTCATCTGGATGGTACGGGGGAATATTTACATCCACCGACTCCTGGACACATAATAATACCTGCATTGGCAATGGTTTTCAATGGTATGGTGGTGCAGGTATATACCTGTGGGGAGGTGGCTCTATAAATAACCTCATCGAGAACAACCTGTGCGATGGGAATAATAACGGCATGCAATTCAGGGCTTATGGTATTACTAACAACATCGTCAGAGGTAACACCATTCAAAATAGCGCATTGAATGGTGTATATTATACAAACGGTGCAGGGCCGAACACATTCTACCTGAACAACTTCATCAACAATACCGCGCATCTTTCCGGTACAATATCGTCCGATAAATGGGATAACGGCTACCCCTCTGGTGGTAATTATTGGGATACATACTCTGGCACCGATAACTACCACGGCGCCGCGCAAAATATCGCCGGTGGTGATGGCATGGGTGATAGTGCGTATTCCGTTGCGGGCGGCGGTAAGGATAATTACCCGTGGATGAAGTCGTCGGGCTGGCGGCGCGTGAAGAACCAAAATACCGGTGCGTGGTATTACAGCATCCAGATGGCTATCGATAATGCGGCAACCGGACATACATTATTTGTTACAGAGGGCAATTATTACGAGAATGTGGTGGTAGACGAGAATGTCACGATTCTTGGCGAGGACATGGTAAAGACCGTGGTGGACGGCTCGGGGTCGGGCGATGTGATCACGGTGACAGCTAGTTGGGTGACTATAAAAAGACTAACCGTGACAAACTCAGGCTCCAGCTCTTTGAACTCGGGTTTAAAACTCGACCACGTAAAATACTGTCGTGTCGAAGAAGTCAATGCATCAAACAACGGCGATCTAGGTATTGGCTTGTTCTATTCGAGTTTGTGCAGGGTGAATAAATGTAACGTTTCCAATAATAAACTGGGTATTTACTCACACTGGACCACTTACAGCGAATTCGGTTGGAACTATGTATATAACAACCCGAACAACGGCATACAAACTGCCTCTGGCTGGCAGTCGGGTGTTAATACCGAGACATATTCATGGATCCATAACAGTACATTTATCAAGAACGCATTCACATCGGCTTCGCACCCGACCGCTGCAATATTTTTGTGGGGCAGCGGGTCCAATCATAACCTGATCGAAAATAATTGGCTGGATGGAAACAAACAGGGTATCCATTGCCGTGCAAGTGGTATTACCGACAACCTTTTCCGTGGTAATACCATCGCAAACTGTACTGTGGCCGGAGTCAGGTATACAAGTTCTGCGGGGCCAAATAAGTTCTACCATAATAACTTCATAAGTAACACAGCTCATCTTTCGGGTGGCATTAGATCAACAGATGTCTGGGACGATGGCTATCCGTCGGGTGGTAACTACTGGGATACATACACGGGCGTAGATAAATACAAGGGTGTGAATCAGAACATTCTTGGTTCCGATGGTATAGGCGATACCGCCTACTCGGTGCTTGGTGGTGGCACGGATAGATACCCGCTCATGGGCAAGTACGGCCTGCCCGATGCGCCGGTGGCCGACGCCGGCGGACCGTATTCCAGCCAGGAAGGTGAAGCCGTGCTGTTGAACGCCAGTGACAGCTACGACCCGGACCTGGACACATTAAAATACCGCTGGGATTTCGATAATGACGGTACCTGGGACACATCGTATTCCACATCGCCAACCGTGAATCATATCTGGTACGATAACGGGATATATACCGTGAAAGTGGAAGCCTTTGACGGAACGTATAAAAATGATGAGACTGCATTGGTTACCATTTTAAATGTCGCACCTTCTTTAACGATCTCCGGACTCACCAACACAGATGAAGGTATGGTTTACACACTAAGTTTATCGTCAACCGACCCGGGTTCGGATACTATCAGTCAATGGGTGATCGATTGGGGCGATGGCACAGTTAAGACAATAACCGGTAACCCACCAACCGTTGCACATACATACACAGATGGCCCGAACACTTATACTATATATGCAAACGCCACCGACGAGGACGGGACATATGATTCTGATAATTCGATACTCGTGATTGTGAGTAACCTTGAACCAACTTTGATTATTTCCGGCCCGGCTTCAATAGACGAGGGCTCAACTTACACTTTAGGGCTCTCGGCTGCGGATGCTGGTGATGACACGATCTCCAAATGGACGATAGATTGGGGCGATGGTTCGGTTCAGACAATAAACGGCAACCCACCAAGTGTAACACATACATACATAGATGGAGACAATACATACACGATCTCCGCTACTGCCACCGATGAGGACGGTACATCCGATGCCGGAAATACGGTCATGGTGACTGTGAATAATGTGGACCCCACATTGACCATCTCGGGTGTCGGCAGCATTAATGAAGGATCAATTTATACGCTTGGTTTATCCGCCAGCGACCCAGGAGATGATACGATCCAGAAGTGGGTGATAAACTGGGGTGATGGTACAATAGATGTCATAACCGGTAACCCACCGACAGTAACACACACCTACACGGATGGGCCCGATGGGTTCACGATTAAAGCCGCGGCAATCGATGAGGATGGTTCATATAATGCAGGAAACGAAATTACGGTTACGGTTAACAATGTTGTACCTGTTCTAACACTATCAGGATCATCTACCACAGATGAAGGCGCCGTGTATACATTAACCCTATCTTCAACCGACCCGGGTGATGATACAATAACACAGTTGGAGATCGACTGGGACGATGGTACTGTAGAGACCTTCCCGGGAACCACTGCATCGGCTACACATACATATATTGATGGCCCAATTAATTACATGATCTCGGCAAGTGCAACTGATGAAGATGGCACACATCCCGGTGATAATACAATTTCATTATCGGTGAAAAATTTGAACCCCGTGGTGGTAGCCGGTGTGGACCAGACCATGGATGAGTGTACTATCATCTATCTTGACCCGGCGACATTCACCGACGCGGGGATATCCGATACACATGTTGCACATATAAATTGGAGCGACGGCCTGGTGCAAGGTGGTTTAGTGGTGGAATCCGCAGGCAGCGGCACTGTTTCGGGACAGCACATGTTCTATGATGATGGTGTTTATGTCGTCAATATTACCGTCGTCGATAACGATGGTGGCGTAGGTTTCGATAATTTCACGGTTACAGTTAACAATGTAGCCCCCGAGGTTGACATTTTGAATGTGTTGCAGCCAGATCCAAACATGATATTAAAAGACGATCTACTTCTGTTCGAGGGTACATTTATTGACCCGGGACTGGTTGATACTTTCACCATCAAATGGGATTTTGACGATGGGACCGTTATATATGGAAACCTGACACCCACACATGCATACTCCGAGCCCGGATCATACAATGTCACGTTCACGGTCACCGATGATGACCTGGGTGTCGATCAAGATTGGGTGTTGGTCAATGTAACCACGCAGTCAAACTGGGTGGAGGAACAGATAGAAAATCTGGAAAATATTTTACAGAATCTAACCGGTCAAGATAAAAAGGATGTAAAAGATGCAATAAAACTGTTGGATAAAGCCGCAAAGCTGTTCGAAGATAACAAGATCGACAAAGCAATAAAAAAGGTGGATAAGGCTATTAAACTACTGGAAGATATTGAAGGTGCGATTGGTGGAGGCACCCGTGGTAGTGGTACTCGTGGTAATGCCGAGGAGATCCCACCGGAAGTGCTGGAGGTTATCTTTGAACTGGTGGAGATTGTAAAAGGTACGGTCGACCGTGAACTAGTTGATGCGGTTTTCTATGTTGGCATGGATAATTCCCATATTGAAAAAGCATTGAAACATTATGATAAAGCATTTGATAACTTAATAGACGGTAAATTTTCGGCGGCTATCAAAGAACTTGGTAAAGTACATAAGGAATCATTGAAAGCCCGAGGTGAATGGATCCCGGAGGGATTAGAGACCACGGCTCACGAGTGCATACAATCAATTGAAGAACTAATAGCAAATACAGTTTCTGATGAAGCATTGGGCCATCTCAACAATGCCACGACAAAACTTAATAAAGCAATCAAAAAGATGGAAAAAAATAAAATGGAGCAGGCCATAGTAGAATTCAAAGGAGCCATTAAAGAGCTTGAAATGGCCATGGCCGAAGATGAAGGTGCAGATACAACAGAGATAATAGACGATCTGCTTGAGGGCACGGAAGATTCCGTATATCAGAAGATAACCGATGCTGAATCAGTTGCGGGGTCAGATAATAAAGATATCAAAAAGGCGTGGCAGAAGTTCGAAAAAGCACTATTGGAAGTGGAGGCTGGCAATTACGATAAAGCCATGAATTTGTACAAAGAAGCTGTTAAGAAAGCGGAAAAAGCGGTGAAGGCTTAGTTCTTTTAATTTGGAGCTTTCTTCTTACTGCGGTAAATCGGCAATTTTTCTGATGATCGCTTTGGCAACGGTGGAGTTTATTTTCTCCACCATGACCAGGTCCTCTATGATAGCATCTTTGAAATATTCCAACCGTTCATATCCCGAGTTGTATAATGCCTGTGCGCGCTCTTCATTTATTTCAAAGACATCTATATATTTTTTCACAGAATCAGCACTTGGTTCTGGTGTGGATCCAGATTCTGGTTTTGTTGTGGTTTTTGGTGCTGGTGGAAATCTCAAAAAGAGTTGGAAATAAAACATATTATAAAATTGAGGCGGACCAGTTACATGAATACAAAGATATTATTGATCATATGTTCAAAATGGCGTTTGTAAAATGTGAATACGATGGTGATTGTGATAATTGTCCAATAAAAAGTAAATGTTAAAATTTTTCTAGTAGCTCATAAGAGAATAAGCATATACTTAAGAATTAACGATCCAAGGTGGTAAAAAATATGGTAAATAAAAGTAAACGAGTATGTCCGGTTGAAAGAACAAAATGGCTTGATGTAGGATTAAGAAAATGGGCCCATAACCCAAAAAAGTTCCTTAGAGAATTTATTAAAGATAATATGGTAATTTTGGATGTTGGGTGCGGTTCGGGTTTTTTTACAATAAAAATAGCGGAAATGTTGGGTAATTCCGGTAAAGTAATTGCTGCCGATCTGCAAGAGGGAATGTTAAATAAGGTTAAGCAGAAAATAAAGGGAAGAGAAATTGAAGAGAGAATTGTACTTCACAAATGTAATAAAAATGAAGTTGGTATCTCTGAAAAAGTGGATCTTGTTTTAGCATTTTATATGGTGCATGAGGTGCCTGATGAAAACAAATTCTTCAAAGAAATTAAGTCGATATTAAAACCAGATGGTATTTTTTATGTAGTTGAACCGAAATTTCATGTTTCAAAAATCGATTTCAAAAATTCCATAAATAAAGCAGCGGAATTGGGTTTTAAACCCATTAAAGAACCGAGAATATTTTGGAGTAGAGCAATTATATTTAAGAAATGTTCTTGAATAAAAAATGATGGCCCCTCTTGCAAATCTGTGCATATTTTGGAAGTCTGGTAAGCTAATTTCAATAGAATTATATTATGTTGATAAGTCCATAGAGTCTAGAGTCTAAAGAGTCAAATGAGTTTTCGCTGGAAGGAATAACGGTGTCGGTTTCGAACGGAAACTTTTTGGCGGCGAGCTGTGCTGGCTCACCCCTCACAAAAAGTTTTACGGTCATCCCAAAATTCGGGGTGAGCCTGCTCGTTCGCCGTACTTCTTCGATTAATAGTTACTAGCCGTTAGCCGAAACCGATAGACGATACAAGATAAAACTCTTCAAGTTTAATCTAGACCTCAAAATTCGTTCATGTATTTAAGTTATGAATTTTGACGTCGAGCATCGATACCGTTAACCGAAATCGAAAGACACCAGCATCTAATAAAAAAATTGCTTCGATCATCATTCCCTTTACCGAGCAATTTTTTTATTCATTTGTTCCAATATCCGTGCACCTTCTTGACCTACTTCATCGGTATCATTGGCGATCTTTCTCAGCATTGGCAATGCCCTTTTATCATTTAACGATCCCAATGTCTTAACGGCTGCCAGCCTGTCCTGCGGGTCTGTGGAGTGTTTAAGGACCTTCAGGATCGTCGGTGTTGCGCGTTTATCACCCAGCTTACCCAGACCCGATATGATCTTTCGTCTGATCTGCGAGTTGGAATCAAAGATCTTCTCTATCAACGGCTCCACCACCCGTGGGTCGTTTATGCCGATCAATCTGTCGATCGACTCTTGCGCTTTTGCCTGGTCGTTGGATCTCAATGTGCGAATTAGAGGAGAGATCAAGATATCAAAAATAAGGTTGTTCAACGATGTTTTATTAATTCGTCTCAATAACTCAGTTTTAACCTCTTTTTCATCCAGTCCGAAGTTGTTCAGGTCTTTTCCGAGCATTAGACAGATCCTGGCCAGCTCCGGCAGCTTAACCGTGGCATCCAGCCAGCGATAAAACTCATCGTTTCTGATATGAAATACTATCTCCTCGTTCGTAGATAGCTGCAAACACTGTACCCAAGTCTGTAAATTATGTACAACCTTGCCGTTACAGAAATGGAACTCCTCTCCTTTGGGTACGTTTTTACGAAACTTTTTCTCCAGATCACTTTCGTGCTTACCTTCGCGTTGATATTTTGTAAGCTCATCGGGCAAATATTTTTTGTATAATGTGTTCCTATTTTCCACTGGATAAGCATATTCCAGTCTGGCCGAAACCTTCTTCAGTGCAGCTCTTGGTCCGAACACCTCGGCGGCACGTGTTCCTGTCATGATCGGGATCATTTTTTTTAATAATATTGGAGAACTTGCCGCCGCTTTTATGACCTTATCGGGGTTTTCTCTGTACACCTTCTCAAGTACATCTGACTTTTCCCATTCGATAGCGTAGATCTTCTTGTCACGTTTGGTGAA
Source organism: Thermoplasmata archaeon (assembly GCA_020696345.1). GTDB lineage: Archaea > Thermoplasmatota > Penumbrarchaeia > JAEHCK01 > JAEHCK01 > JAEHCK01. The sequence goes on from JAEHCK010000013.1 coordinate 11,596, forward strand.
GAGCCCGGTTTGGATCGTGGTTGTGCTTAATTTGAAGAACGGATTCTTTTTAACTAGGGTTTTCAGAGATTCTTCAGTTAGTTTATGTGCCTTTGCATACGGTTCAAGAAATATTTTATTGGATGAATATAGTTTGGGATTATTAAATGCCATTCCCGGTTCGGTTCCGAGCCGCATGAGATCGGACGATAAGGTATCAATTATATTTTCGGTCATGGTCAGTTCACACCTGATCTGTTATACTTGTTGCCATATCACTTTCAATAAAATGAACAGTATGGGAATATAATTACGATATTAAAACATTCATATATGTTATTAATTGAAGTTTTGCGTTTTGAATAGTAGATTGAGCTAATGGTTATGGAATTATGGGTGTTGAGATGTAGTCCACCAGTCTGTTGGTCTATCGGTCTACTAGTCGACCAGGTGACTAACTGACCAGCCGACCATCTCGTTGAACTAAAATTATTATTCTATCCAATCAAAACGTAAAAATGCAGTTCTTAGGATATATTAAGGATCTCCAGGCATTTTTGCCGTTTGATAAGTGCATTCTCATATTCGGGGTTGATCTGAAGTGCCCTTTCATACGAGGCCAGAGCTTTTTTATGCTTTTTTAATTCCAAAAATGCATCACCCATACTGGTGTGTACGAATTCGTTATCGGGGAATAATTTGATCGCCTTATTAAAACACCTGATCGCTCGACGATACTTGCCCTTTGCCAATAATGCATACCCCTTGTTACACCATGCGATCTCGTACTGTGGATTGATCTTCAATGCTCGATTATAGAAATATATTGCCTTATCGTATTTTTTCAATTCTGCCAAAGCATAGCCCAGGTTGTTCAATGCCAGATCATCATTGGGATTGATCTCGATGGTGCGATTCAATTGTCTTACGATCGCCTTGTAGCGCTCATTTTCGCTAATGAACCTGTCGCCATCACCGAAAGGTGTTGGTGTGGAATCCATATCGTCTATGCTCTCGAGCTCTGATACCTTTATTATACCTTTAATTGCCTCATTATACCGATCCAATAGTATCAGCGACCGTGTTCGGCCCTTCCAGGCGGCCTTGTTCTCGGTGTCTATTTCGATGGTCTTATCATAGCAATCCAATGCAAGATTATATTTCGTCATCTCCTGAAGGATATCGCCTTTTCGAGTCCATGCAACCTCATAATACGGATTCAGTTTTAATGAAACATCAAGACATCTTAGGGCCTCATCATATTGTTTCAATTTTCCCAATGCAAACCCTTTGGCATACCACGCATAATCAAAATCCTTATTGACATGTAGTGATTTGTCATGGTTTTTTATGGCCTCTTCAAATTCTTCCAAGTGCTCGTGTGAGTTTCCGATATTATTCCATGCGATCTCGTAACGTGGATTTACCTCGAGTGCTTTTTTGAAATATGGAATAGACTCACGATAATGGCCAAGATTATACTCGGCATTCCCACGATTGTTCCATAACACCTCATCGTTCGGATTGAACTGGACTGCATTATCGTAACATACGATCGCATCCTCTAACCGGTTCAGGCCATGATATGCATACCCCTTATTATACCACGCCGTGCCAAAGTTCGGGTTCAGGTCCAAGGCGATATCGAAACAGTCAATGGCCTCCTGATACATACCTACCAATGTCAAGGCTAGGCCTTTATTGTTCCATGCTTCGACATTTTCCGGGTTCTCCTCCAAGGCTTTATTATATGACTCGATCGCCTCCTCATATCCACCCAGATTAAACAGTGCGTCACCTTCCTCGACCCATGCAACATGATGGATATGCTCATCTTTAATATCGACATCGGTTAAACCATCATATAGATCAAGCATCGGTCCACCCAAATCTACTTTCTGCTCCTGTTGAGCAACAGCAAGTGTAGGTGTGGGTGTAGGTGTAGGTGTGGATGTAGGTGTAATTTGATCAACTAAACTAGGATCTGTTATCCCAATGTTTGGTTCATTATTTGTAACTTGAAGCTCGGGGTTAGAATTGTCCGTGCTCTTATTCAAGTCGGCTAGTAATTGTTTCATCTTGATCTTTGGTGTCACTTCGGCCATGATATCACATAATAATAAAAAAAAATTTTATACTATATAATTTATTTTGGTTTTGATCTAATTTTACGTTTTACTTTTTTTTCCTTTCTATTTCTCTTTATAGTAACTTCTTTTTGTTGGAGTTCAAGTATTCGCAGGCAACGTCGCCTGTTACGAAGGGCTGACTGGTAGTTCGGGTTGATCTCCAAGGCGGTGTTGAAGCATTCCAATGCTTCCTCAACTTTACCCTGCTCGCTTAATGTAAACCCTTTGTTATGCCAGCCCCATTCATAATTCTTATTGATCTTGATAGTTTGTTGAAAACATCTGATAGCTTCCCCAAACTTTCCAAGGGTCCTTAATGCAATGCCTTTATTATTCCATGCTGATACATTCGTATTGTTCATTTTCAGTACCTGGTCGTAACATTTGATCGCTTCTTTATGGTTATCGATCTTTGTATAGGCTTTTCCCTTATTGAACCAGGCATTTTCATAGCTCGGGTTCAATTTAATCGCCTTATTATAGCATTTAATGGCTTCTTTGATCTCACCCAACCTCACCAGGGATACACCTTTATTGTTCCACAGCACCTCATTGTTCGGGTCTTTCTTAATGGCATCTTCCCATTCGCGAATTGAGGCCTCATACTTCTTTCGATTTACGATTGTCATTCTAGTTTGGAATTCACCTGAAGAATTGAAGGTCGATCTGTTATTCTTTCCCCTTCCAGCACCAACTTTCAGCTGGGTGATCAATATAGATACAAGCAACACATCCTACTCTCCTAACTCTGATCGCATTCAATTATTAATTTATCAATATTACAATTATACTATTGAAGTTTTGTGTTTTATTCAAAACGTAAAAGATCAGTCATTATGTTTCGCTCTCTTCTTTGTGCTCTTGTTCTTTATACTTACGATAAAACAACGCCATAAGTATCAGAAGTGCGATCGCTAATAGTAACCAAACCCACCATGGCGTCTGTGGTTTTTTCTTTTCTTCAATTTGTTCGGGCACATCTAACGGCTGCACATTTCTTAGATTGAAAAATGAACCGTACAAGTTCAACCCATCCTGGCCAAGGTCGGAAGTAATACCGCCGAACCTCAAATTTGCTATTCTAGGGTCATTAGTATCAAAACTTGAGAAATCTAAATTAATGGTTCTATTGACAGGTGTATCGAATATGATCTCGAGATCGACACTATATTCAACTGTTATCTCATAATAACTGTCACCGATGAGATTACCGGGCGGCAAATTAGGCAGTCCAAAACCATAACCCTCTATGTTAAACGTCCACAATTTGTCCAGGTTACTACCGAACCCACCCGATGATAACACGATCTCGTCCGGCTGGTCATTTGGCGACATGGAGCCCTGCCAATCTGAAGTGCCATCACCGTCATAATCGATCACCAACCTGATACCGGCAGCAGAGAAAAGCGAATCCGTGGTTTTAAATGGCTCGTATAACAAACTAACTGTCAGTTTATCAGCGTCTTCGGGTATGAACACAAGATGTGACTGGTCGGTGGACAAGAGCGCGTTGGGTGAAGTTGCCTGTTCTGTAAATCGCGACCAATCGCCCTCCCAGTGTGAGATCAATTTATTTCCTGAAGAAGTGGTATTCTCTTCAATTATAATATTTGCATATTGTTTGATCGCATCATAGACAGATGCATTGGGATGATCTGGTATTCCATCCTCATCGAAATCTCGTGTGCGCAGTTCATTTAATGTCAGTGCGAGAGCCACGGCATGTTCGACATTTATCAAGCCATACCCTTGTGCGAAATCCGATATTCCACTTGTCCATCCAATAGTATTGTTGTCAGGCACACCATTGTCAGAGCTGGGATCGATGTACTTGGTGGTGGCTTCGAGAATTAGCTCTGCTTCATGGACCAATGTAATTGGCGAATCAAACCAGTCCTCACCCAATGCGGTATAGCTTTCATTATCGAGATTGGAAAAATCCTCGTGCTGGTCGCTTAGTTTCAGGCTTGGGCATGCCTGGAACAGTAGTGCAACGGCACCGGCCACGTGTGGTGTAGCCATGGAAGTACCGCCTATTGCGAAGTAGTACGGGTCCAGATCGCTTATATCCTGAAGATTCTTCATTACGCTTATATAGGTTCTTCTTGCGGCAGCAGACCAGATACCAACACCGGGTGCGGCCACATCTGGCCAGGTCTCGTTAAGCTTGATCTCGCCACGTGAGCTGAAGTATGCCATGCCCGAGCCATCACGTTCGGTTGCGGCGATCATAATAGACATTGGTGTACTTCCGTAAGGGTTTGTCTCGACCTTATGGCCATCATGGTCATCTTCACCCGAGTTGCCCGCGGCAAACACGGAGACCACATTCTTATCTACAGTACACTTATAGATCATTTGAGAAATAACATCGGTGGGATCGAACTTACTGGATGCCGGTCCCCAGCTGTTGCTTACAACTCGAATATTGATATCGTTCGGGTCACCGGTATATGGTTTGGAATTTTGATATAACCACTCATACCCACCAACTGCATTGACCAGGTTGACTCCAAAATCGCCTATGCTGAGTCCGATGAGGCTAGCACCAGGTGCAACACCGCGTCGTGCACCTGCCGAAGCATCACCATTACCCGCCACCGTGCCGGCACAGTGTGTGCCGTGGCCGTAGGAAGTATCGGTATTTTCCATTTCGACCCAGGGAGCAACACCAAAATCGGATTTAAGATTTATTATAGTCTTTTCTTTATAATCCAGGTCAGGATGCCCGGCATCGATACCAGTATCCAGAACCACAACACTAACACCTGTTCCATCAATACCGGCACGATTGTTGCCGTATTCATCTCTGATCTGTGTATTCCAGGTTTTAGTGGCATTGACCGTACTCAACGACATGTCCATAAGAAATTCAATGGGTTCGTTAAACTCGAGCCAGTAGATACGCGGTGACTTTGATAGATCCAATATGGATTGTTTGGAAGCTTGCGCAAACACGGCAGGGACGAATTCAAATTGATATAATACATCAATATCCAGACTCTCCAATAATTCAAGATCAGTTCCTTTTATTTTCGTTAGAAATTGTACAATGACCTCAAGTTGGTCAGTGGAATTCGACTTTGCCAATTCTTCGCTTAGGTAGTCATCAATGACATTCTCAAGTCGTTTTCGTGTCCTCAGATGGTCATCGTATGAGAATATCTTTGGCTCGGTTTGTGGTGGTTGATCCAGGTTGAGATCTATTCTGGGTTCGTTCATGGTATCTGACATTACCTGTTGCTGAGCAAACACAAGAGGCATTAGAGTTGAGAATAAGATCAATACTGAAATGGTTATTAATGTCGATAATATTATTTTCTTATCATCAATTCTTTTTTTCATATTAATACCCTCCAATTTAATTGGAATTAAGCGGAGCAATATGTTTTTATTGTTTGGTAATATTTAAAATTTTAGGTATAATGATTGATATTTAATTATGGTTCTTCTCCCGATTTAGGTAATAATCAGTAAATTTTGAATCGTGAATACGCTCAAACCTTCGGTGTTCGCTTGAATGGTGAAAATTCAAAATCCAAAAAACTAAAACCCAAGAAAACACCAAAACCAAAATCCCACAGTGAACAAGAAACTTTTGAGTTTGGTAGTTTGGATTTTCTTTGGGCTTTGAGTTTTGTATTTGGGATTTAATCTTAATCTGAGTTTTTCTTATACTCAATAAAATCCACAGCTTTTTTAAGTACTGCCACGACTGGTGCTACAATGAACCAGCGTAATATTTTTTTAACCGGAGCATTTTGCATCATTTTATTAGCAATATACGGACTGAAAGAATAATATAAACTCTCGTAGAAATCCACAAATGCACTACCGCCAGGTGTAGACCTGAGTTGCTCATCCCTAAACTGGCGTAATACCTGCACCTCTGGTGCAAACGGCGAACCATATGCCGCAGTTGCCATAAAACATATTTTACCACTGGGTTTTGCATCGCCAGTGAACGCTTCCCAACAGTATTGACTTATGTATTTGAAAGGAATGGTGCCATATCCGGAGCCATAATCACAATCTTTTCCCCAGACTCTTCCCCAACTGTTACGAATAATAAAGAACCCACCGCCCGGAACCAATGGATCATCCTGGTATCCGACAAATACCATTGCATGACCGCCAGTTATCTTTTCACCGGGTAATGGCATGGTGATCTGCCCGGATAACTCGACTGCTTTTGATCTTAGCCAACTGTTGTAAACCGGTACAGAGAATGTAATAGGTCTACCCGGAAACTGTTCTGTCCCTTCCAGGCACTGCCGAAGTTCGGTAATGGAGTTTTCATCCAGATCGAGCATGCTGCCTAGTTTATATTTTTTTGCCTCATTTTTTGCAGCTGATGGTGGTGGTCCCTGGCCCTCGTTGCCATTAATGGGTCTCGGGTTGTATCGCCATTTACTCTCAGAACACACACCATCCTGGCTCAAGCCGTTGAAGCCCATCTCCACCGTTGTCCCCGGTTCTTCGGGCACGTGGTCATGTGCATCACACCACCAATATAGATACTGCTCAGAGAAATCTGGCTTCGAGCCTGCTAAAAACTCGCGCACTGCCACGCTTGCAAATGCCACGCATGTGCCGCGACTCCCCTGATCTTTAATTGCCGTCATCTGCTCTATCAAATTAACCTCTGCCGGTGCGGCCACAGCCTTTAATTTTTGGAAAACATTAGCAAATTGTGACTCCGACCTTTTCACCGCGACGGCAGCTTCGAACTCTTTTCGGCGCTTCGGTATACGCGCACCAAAACTTACTTTCAGGTCAGATGGTTTTGACATGGTGTCTCTAAGCTCCTTTGGCATACCTTGTTTTGCGTTCTCCACCAGTTCTTTCATTGCACGTTCGTTAAGTTTAAGATATTTTGCCATACCTGCGATCCCGTCCGGTGTTGCCGCAAGTGCCACGAGCTCCTCGGCGGTGTCAATGCCCAAGTTTGAAACCTTTTTAACGATCTTCGGGTCAATGCCCACTAACTTTAATAATGGTAAGATACGTTTTTTTAGCATAGTTTGCCTCCCAATTAAATCGATAATATAGCGTTGAGTGGATGGTCGAGAGTCTAAAGAGTCGAGAGTCTAAAGAGTCAAGAGTCTAAGGAGTCGAGTCAGTGGTTGGTCGGTTATCGGTTTACTGTTTTTTTCTTTGGTTTTCTCGCACCCAGGGATGGTACTTTCTCCACTGGCTTGGATAATACTTCTGCCAATCTGTTGGGTATATGTTTTTTGACCTGGTTAAGTATTTCGTATAATACTTCACTAGTTACATCCAATGCCTGCAAGATACCTTGGAAGCCCTCTGATGTTGCACAGATACCTATAAACTGCTCGGGGGTGGATATATTGTATTCTTGTAGAATTTGCATTTGCTCGCTTGTGAAAATGTTCAGATCTTTTAATTTTTTCTGTTTACTTCGAATACTATTCACAACCAAATTGATATTTTTATGATGTCTGTTGGAATTTCAATGCAACCAGTCGATTTCATCCAGAGGAAAAGTTAAACTCGAACAATTTGTTGGCACAAATTATTCTTGAAATTTAACTTTAAAAAATTTGCCTCAACCATTATCTTTTTTACGAAGCAATTTTTTTATTTGCGAAGTGTTACTAATTAAACGTAATGTTTATAGATTTATAAAATATTACGGGTACTTTCTCATAGATAAATGATAATAAACAGGGGAGGATAGATATGACCCAGAATAAACTTGCATTAATTAGTGTATCAGACAAAACAGGAATAGCAGATTTTGCCAAAGGTTTACAGGAATTAGGTTTTAGGATATTATCGACCGGCGGTACTGCAAGGATCCTACGCGAAGCCGGTGTGCCCGTCAAGGATGTTTCGGAGTATACAGGTTTTCCCGAGATGATGGACGGGCGCGTGAAAACATTACACCCAAAGGTGCATGCTGCCTTGTTAGCGCTCCGTGATAATCCCGAACACATGCGCCAGGTGCAAGAGCAAAATATCGAGTTGATCGATATGGTAGTTGTGAACCTGTATCCGTTCCAGCAAACCATTGCCAAACCGGATGTGACTTTGGATGATGCCATCGAGAATATCGATATCGGCGGCCCCACCATGCTGCGTTCGGCGGCCAAGAACTTCAAACATGTGGTAGTTGTAACCGACCCGGATGACTATAATATGATCTTAAATGAACTGAGAGAATCCGGTGAGATCAGTTACAAGACCAGATCGCGATTGGGAGTTAAGGTATTCCGGCACACTGCAGACTATGACTCGGCGATCGATATATACCTGAGTAAAAAATTGATGGATGAACAGATACTCAGGCTCAAATTTGTAAATGGGACACCACTGCGTTATGGTGAGAACTGGCACCAGAAAGCCAAGTTCTATCGTCAGGAAGGTGTTACTGAATCGTGCATTTCACAGATCAAACAACTGCATGGTAAAGAATTATCATTCAATAATTATGTGGACGGTGACGGCTCGTTCGAGGCGGTGAAATCGTTAAGAGATTCGATCGCAGTTTCAGTTATTAAACATACGAACCCCTGTGGTCTGGCGACTGGTGAAACGCTGCGTGATGCCATGGAAGCTGCATGGGATGGTGATCCGGTCTCGGCGTTTGGCTCGGTGATCTCCACAACTCGAAAAATAGATCTGCCAACAGCCGAGTTTTTGAAAGGCAAGTTCGTTGAGGCGGTGATCGCACCTGCTTTCGAGGCTGATGCATTGGAGTTTCTCAAGAGTAAAAGCAAAGACATCCGCCTACTCCAGGTGCCTGATATATCTGCCGGTGAACCTGTGAATAAAACGTATAGATATGTGATCGGCGGCATGCTCGAACAGTCTAGAGATATTGACACAATTGCAAAATGGGAGACCGTGACCACACAACCATTCTCGGAGGATAAGAAAGGCTTGGCCGAGTTTACCTGGAAGGCGGCGAAGCATACCAAATCCAATGCAATAATGATCGGTTATGAATACAAGCCGGGTCAGTATCAGGTTATCGGCATGGGCGCTGGCCAGCCAAACCGTGTGGACGCGCTGCGCAAGCTGGCGGTGACCAAGGCTGAGGACAATTTCGGGATCATGTACGATAATTTCGAGCCGAAACCAGCCGAAAGCCGTGAAGAGTTTATCAAAAACAAGATGGCCGAGTGTGTTTTAGCCTCAGATGCGTTCTTCCCGTTCGATGATAATATCAAAAATGCAGCCGCCCATAATATTAAATATCTCGTAGAGCCGGGCGGCTCCAATCGTGACGAGGAAGTGATCAATACTGCAAACGAACTCGGCATTGCGCTGGTGTTTACCGGTATGCGGCATTTTATGCATTGATTTTGATGGACGGGAGTCTAAAGAGTCGAGAGTCTAAAAAGTTTTCAGTTTTCAGTTGCTAGGTGCTAGAATAAGGTCATTGGTAATAGGTGATAGGGAAATATGGCCTTCGACCTATTACCTATGACCAATAACCTATGACCTAAGTTTTGACTCCCACACCCCCGCACATCTCATAATAAATAAAGCAAAATTATATTATTTTTCAAGCCTATTACCGCTGTATGCCGAGGCGTAAATATGGTCACATGGTCCACGGTCTGCCGCAGGATCCACCGACCCATAAATGTCGTGCCTGCAAGAACGGCTACCCCTGTGCAATACATGAAGAGACCGTGCGCCCGAAAAAGCCGTACAACAAGATGGGAAAGGGCGAATACAGGAAATTGAAATTGAAAAAAGTGAAGCATTGATGTTATGATTATTTTCAGGGGTCGAGGACAACGTTGGTGGTGGCGCGTGATCTGGGGCGGAATGGCGTGGGGGTATGAGATCAATACTGAGCTGGCAGGGGAAGCGGTCCATCGGATCAAAGGTTATTATAGTGATTAGTTGGGTATATTCTAAACAAATTCGAAATAATAATATCCCAAATCAGTTATAAAAGTTTTTGAACAATCCATATTCCCAGAATACCACAATAAATAAATAATGTTAAGAAATTAAGGTAGTGATCTTATGCGCGGGGTAAGAACAATTATTATTGGTATTATCTTAATCTTAGCTGGCTGCGGTTTATTTGGGGTTATAGCTGTTTATACGGTGAATGCAGAAAAGATATGCGATGATTGGAACACGATTTCGGGCAGGTTTAAATCATATAGTTCGGGGGATACTATTACAATCGTCGACGAGATTAATGATATACAATTTGTTCGCGAGCATTATGCAACAGGTGAACGTGTTGACTGGACTTTTATTACATTAAAGAGTGTAGGCTTATCAATTGATGATGTTGCATATATGGCCTCTGACCCTTCGAAGATTTGGGGTTTTATAATCTTCAACGGTGATTTGACAGATTCATTCAATAAAGGTGACCGAGTAGAAATTCATGTAAGGGTTGTTGACTTGAAAATAGTTGGCCAGGAGGCCGAGATCCTTGACTGGTACGAAGATTTATTAAATGCATTTCTAAATGCGGATGATCTGGAGGACATGTCGTTTGCAGATTTGGATATGGCGCAACAGGAAGACATTAGCCATTATACTTTTTTATATGAAATCGGGGTCGGTGTAATTATTTCAATAGGAGTCATAGTTTTGATTGTTGGTATAGTACGTATTCGCAAGAGTAAGAAAGTAAAATTCAGGATTGTTGATGAAGATAGGTACGATGACAAATCTCCATATGGTTATACACCGTCCAGTCATATTCATGAACCATATGCACAGCCACCGGCTCCTGAATATGTTCGTGGAGAACGGGCAGAATGGTCATATTCGGATACTTATAAATCGCGACCTACAAAAAATACTGAAAATGCCTATGATAATATATGGAATGAAATGGAAAATATCCAAGATAAACCGATGAGATCACAGGGACGAATGATACATGAGACACAAAAGACACGAGAGAAGTTCAAATGCCCCAAGTGTGGTAATATGATGATGCTGACCCTTCCATATAGACCGTATAAATGCCACTGTGATAATTGCGGTATTGCCGGGATTATAAGGTAAAGTATCAAAAATCAGCCTAATTGGAGGAATAACTCTTTTGAGATGCCCAAGATGTGATTATTCTAACCGGCCATCAGCAAGATTCTGTATAGGCTGCGGCAGTAAACTCAATTTTAGGCAAACAAATGAAGTCCATGTTCACTCAAGCATCCCCCATCCAAACCAGCACAATCATGGATCTCCAATTACCGATCATGTCGAAGTAAAGAGATGGAAAATTTTCGTTTCAATTATAGTAATCGTCATTTTATTAGGCAGCTCGTATGGTTTATGGTGGTCCCAATTTGATGACTCGTTATCGGATGACGAAAGTCTATGGGACCCTGGCTTCGATGTCGAGGCACTTATCACTGCGGAAGATAAAGCGTTTTACGATAAATACCCGCAAGCGCCAATGTTATATTCACTCACCAAAAGCACACTCACCCAAACATGCGATATCCTTTTCGAGTGCAGGGCGATCTCGGGTGATGACCTACCAATTTTTACGGACCAGCTCGGCAGGACAGTGGCATTATACTCCTGGGTAATGGAGTCGGCACAGGTTACAGAAAGTATAGATAATCTGGCAGAGCGAATAATCCAAGATGTAAGTAACGATCGTGTGTCGCAAGCCAAGGCTATGTTCGAATTCGTTTCCAGATATCTTGAATATTCTTTGGACGGTGCATATGAATTCCCGGTTACCGCATTGCTAGAGCGTGAGGGCCAGTGCTCGGAATTTGCATCATTGTTGACCTCATTATATTCATCTTTGGGTTTCAAGACTTATTATGTACTAACACTTATGGACGTGTTGGATTATTACCAACTGGGCCATATCTGGGTGGCTTTATACCTACCCGAGTACGAACCCACCGACCCGGGCCAAGATGTTATAACATCACGGTTGGGTGATGGCTGGCTGGGGTTGGATACCACGGGTAACCAGTGTAATTTTGGCGAGCTGTACGGTATCTTGGATTACCACTCGAACATCGTGTCGATCGTTGAGCCTGTGACCAATGTAACGATATATGATGTGGCAGCAGCTTGGGACTCTAAAGCAAATGGTAAAAATGCTGTTCACTTGGAGGTATATCTGAGGACTTGGGAGGCTGGTTTGGAGAATGATGATAAGATTAATCTGACTTTTAAGCTCTATGAACACGATAAGGTTGTCGATCGGATTAGTTTTAACCTGAATAAAAATGAGGATATGACCATTGAAGTCGATCTTAATTATAATATGAGCTCATGGAAAGGTTCTGGGGAACAGTATATTACGATTTCTGTAGATTAAATAGAGGTAAGTTTTGATCATCAAGTTTAGAGTCTAAAGAATCGAGAGTTGAGAGTTTTGGCCTTCGGCCAACCACTGGGCCTTCGGCCGACCACTACGATTGTTTAATAAATAAAATCGTTTGGTGAGGGGTGACCACTTCTATTTGTTATTGAATTAAATTGTTTGGTGAGGGGGGATATAATAAATATTTATAATTAGGTTATTTGAAAAGCTAAATTTGAACAATTTTCTAGAGAAAAATTATTCTACATTGGAAAACTCTTCGACTTTTCCAAAGCTTAGACAATTTTCTTACGAAAATGGTCTCGAGCTATAAATTCTTTTTATAATTATGTAATTAAGTTCAGAATTTATACCTTTTGAAAAATTTGCATAAGCAAATTGACAAGTCAAATTGAAAAAGTTAAAAGTTTGTTTGGAATTTAAGATTTGGGGTTTTCTTGGGGATTTGAGTTTTGGGTTTGGGATTTTACCCACTCCTCCCCCAACGATTGTTAACAACAATTCATTATAGTGGTCTCCCAACGATTCCAAGTGATAATTACTTGTAGTGGTCCCCCTTCCACCAGTGGTTTACATTAGTAATCCATCGAAACGGTCGATAAATGCATTCCCCATTGCCGAAGAATTTTTAACACTGCTTATTCCTGACCCCCGAGTTGTGACCCCTGATCCCCAATTTACTTCATTTTTAAATCGTTTACAATACGTCCAATCTCTTCGCTTTGGTCTCTTCGCGCCTGTAATCGGGCAGCAATATAGGTGTTCTTTGCAATGGTTTGAGTTTCAATTTATCCAATTCCTTATGGTAGGATATTATATGTTCTATTGTAAGTTTCCCCGGTTTGATCTTCTTTACCGTTTCACTGGCGATCTGACCTGCAATACGACCGAATACGATAATATCCAGGAGTGAGTTGCCCATGAGCCTGTTTCTGCCGTGCACGCCGCCAGTGGTCTCGCCTGCGGCAAACAGGTTCTCTACATCGGTCTGGCAATTCTCACCGATCGCAATACCGCCGTTCTGGTAATGCTGGGTGGGATATACCAGTATGGGGTCCTTTGAAATGTCGATCCCGAACCGGTCATATTGCCTGAACATCGCCGGTAGCAGCTTTTTTATCGTGCCCTCGCCATGAATTATATCTATCATAGGCGAGTCCAGCCACACGCCCTGCATTCCCGATGGTGTGGTCACACCGAAACTGCGGTCATAGCATTCCCTGATTATTGCCGCCGCTTCGGTATCTCGGGTCTCCAATTCATAAATGAATCTGTTACCATCCTTGTTCACTAGTTGTCCACCAAGCCCACGCACTTTTTCGGTTATTAGCAGGCCAACGATCTGTTCGGGGAACGCCGCACCGGTGGGATGATACTGGACCGTGTTTAAGAAACTTACCCGCGCACCGGCGCGATATGCAATAGCCAGGCCGTCACCTGTGGCGCCATAATGGTTCGTGGTTGGGAAGTTTTGTATATGCAGCCGCCCGCTGCCGCCCGTGGCCAGGATCACGACCTTTGCACTTATCACATAATGCTCGTTCGTCTCCATGTTATATAAGATCGCACCGGTACATTTGAATTTGGCGCGAACACTGCCTTTACTCTTGGAACTGCCTGAGCCAGAGATCGGTTCGGTCAACAATTCCACTGCCGGCGAAAATTCGATGATCTCGATTCCACGATTCCGAACCTCGTCACGCAGTGTTTTCATGATCTCGCCGCCCGAATAATCGCGCATCGAGTGCATACGTTTCCTGGAGGTACCGCCGCCGTGGATCGTGACCATGGTACCATCAGGCTCTTTATCGAACATCACACCCAAATCTTCCAACCATTTAATTGCAATGGGTGCGTCCAAGACCAAACGCCGAACCAGGTCTTTTTGATTTTTGAACCCACCACCGCCCATTACATCCAGATAATGTTTTGCCGGTGAATCATTGGATTTATCAGCAGCTTGGATACCACCCTGTGCCATCATGGTATTTGCATCACCGATACGCAGTTTGGTGCTCATCAGCACGCTTGCCCCGTTTGCCTGGGCCATCAGCGCGGCCGCCGAACCCGCACCACCGGCGCCGATTATTAGAACATCAACATTATGATCTACATCGGTCAGGTCGATATCTTTTTCAGTGATTATACTGTAAGTTTCGAACAGATCGGCATATTCGTTATAGATATCCTCGCCTTTATTTGACCCGATCTTTAATTTCCGTAAAGAATCTTTTCTGTAATCCGGATGGTAGCTATGCAACAATTTTCGCCGTTCATCGATACTCAACACAGGCAGCTTTTGCTCCATTCTAGCACTGCGGGTTCCCTCGATCTTTTTTATAGAATTACGCAATTCTTGACTATACAACGCCATATCTTCACCACATTAACCTGGACTTACCCTCGTTATGCCTCAATATCACGCTTGTCATATATTTTCTCCATTTTCCTTTCATCCAATTTCATGAACACGTCAAGCTCGGAATCGAACTTGCCTTCCAAGATCTCCTCGACACGCTCGGTCAAATGTTCGGCTTTCGGTGCAATATGTTTACCGTACAACCGCCGGCAGAGAATGCCAATATTGTATTGCACGAGTTCACCTGGACAGCGCGAGGCACACAACCCGCACATTATACAGTCGAACGATATATCGGCAGCCTTTGCAATATCACCGCGCTCTGCATGTGCGATATAATCCATCACATCGATCTCCTGTGGACAGATCTTGGTACAGGCATTGCACCCCACACAACGGAACAGCTCGGGATACTGATTCAATAATTCTTGTGCATTCGGCTCGAGTTTTTCCAGATCATAGATCGCCTTATTTGCGGGATAGAACGGTATCTGCGTTAGGTACATCCCGTCTTCCACCATGGCCTGGCAAGCCAATGCATTTTTCAGTTTATAATCGTCAGCTGTTCGATATACCGTCCCGCACGCACCACAGAACCCGCCGCGACAACCACAACCACGGATGAACCGGTAGCCGGCATATTCCATTGCCTTCATGATGGTTAGATCATTGGGCACTTCGTGTTTATTACCCATAATATAGATCGTGATCATGTCATTATCTTTTTTTGCAGCCAAAGTTTTCACCTTTTTTTGATAAATTAAGGATGAATTCTGATAAGGTTATGCTTAGTTGTTGTATATTTCGCTTTTGTTATAGGATGTTCTACATTGCGACTCATTATTAGAATGTTCTATATTTCGAATATTTATTAGGATGTTCAATATTACGCTTTATTATCAGGATGTTTGATTTGTTTTTTCTATCCTGTTGGTCCATCTCGTAATATTAACGACATATACAACATCCCGTTATATCTTCGACATTTAAAACATCCTGTCATCCCAGCGACATTTATAACATCCCAAAATCTCAACGACATTTATAACATCCTGATATCTCATTAATATATAGAACTTATAATCATCAATTATGCGGTACTCAATTAACATCTCATTAATAAATAATTGTCATATTATTTTTTCACATTACAAACTTATCTGGGTTCCAATTCTTCTTCCTGAAATGTAAGTATTGGTATCTCTTCATCCAGGCTTCTACCCGGTTCATAATCGAACACTTTCTGTGCAGAACTTCCCACGGTTTTGTAAATGCTCAATAACGGAATATTTGCCGGGCAGCCCTGCTCGCACATACCGCAGGCAACACAGGATAGAACCATATGATTGAATCTGGTTACATGGAACAGGAACACGTTACCCGGAAGCCTGGTTGCGCCTTTTAGCTGCGCATGCTTCAAGTATTTATCGGGTTCCAGGTTGAAAGTGGGCGATTCAAAGAAACATTCTTGACAATAACATATCGGGCATACGGTCATGCAGTTATGGCAGTTAATGCAGGATGAAAGCTCTTTCATGAAATTATCGAGGCCAGATATTCGTTCGCCAGTGTCTTTCATCATCTCCTGCGCTTTTGCTGAGCGGCTCTCTTGCAGTTTATTTATGGTTTCTATCCGTTTCTTGTTTTGAGCTGCTGCTTTATCTTTATCATCAAATTTCAATTTAAGGGGTTCAATGAGTTGTTGACCGGCGGTTGATGTAACGCCCAATAGAAATTGCTTTTTCAGATCGAGCTTAGAGCCGTATAATCCGATGACGATATCTGCAACCCCTGGTGTAAAATGCTCGCATGTTTGACAGGCGGTTCTCAATAATTTATGCTCTTTCAGATCTTTGAAGGTTGATAATAGCTCTTCGCTGCCGCTCAATTCGTCCAAAGCCTGGACCGGTACCGTGCCCGGGCAGTCGATCCCGATTATTATGAGGCTCTCGGAATTGGCCTGCTTGAGCTTCTCCAGCTCAACCAGCGCGCGTATCTCGCACGGCTTTCCCACAACTGCCACCTTTTTCTGTGTGGGTGCCAGGCGCGTGAAGTCAGAGACCGATCTTGACATGTTCACGGGCATGATGGGTGCCAGCGGATTGGCTGTTGCGAGCTCGGCAGGGTCGGTGACCAGTGCGGGAAAGAAACCATCACCAACCGGTAATTTTTTTGGTATGATGATGCCTTCCAGGTCGGTTTTTGATAATAGATCACTCAGCAACGAGTTGATGGATCCGACTAAACTACCCTCAACTTTGATGAGCGAATATTTCTTTTTAAATTCTTCAGCCATCTTTCTTCACACCGAAATTTGTAATTCAATTATAGGGACCAATTCTTGGTCATGGGGTTGGGCCCGAGCTTCTTGAGTTCATCGGTCATTTCTTTTACCGTATCTGCGAACTTTCGACCTTCATCGGCGCCGATCCACCGCAACCATACACGGTCGTTCTCAAGACCCAATGTATCCAAAATATCTTTAAGAAGCGAAATCCGCCTGCGCGCCTTGTAATTGCCTGACACATAATGGCAGTCCCCCGGGTGACAGCCCGCAACAAGTACTCCATCGGCGCCGTTCAACAATGCACGTACGATATATGTATTGTCCACCGAGCCTGTGCACATCACACGGATAATGCGTATATTTGGTGGGTATTGTATTCGCGTGGTCCCTGCCAGATCGGCAGCCGATGATGAACACCATTTGCACAGGAAGCCCACGATCTTTGGTTCGAATTTGCTTTTTGGATTTACCATTATTCATTGCTCCATAATGATCTAATGAATGGTTATATTGTGTTGATTTTCAAATCCCAATTTTGAATTTGGGTTTTTATATTTCATTTGGATTTAGGATTTCTCAAACATCTATAATTTATCGATTAAATGGGGATGGAAATTTTCGTATTTAAAATTTCATAAAAACGATAGATAATAGTTTGAATCTAGAAATATAATCTCAGATTCTGTTGATTAAAAATCCAAATTTTTTTTTTAAATCCATTTTACCTATATTGAAGGGTCGATCACCCCGGGTTCAAAATAATTGATCTCTGTTTTACAATCCGGGCAGGTGGTCGTTCTCTTTTTCGGTTTTAGTTCGAACATTCTCCAGCTTTTTGGGATATCCACCTTGTTTTTACATTTTGGACAGATCACGAAATCCGGCCAGGGTATGAAATCTTCGGTCATATTATACACTTTCAATAATTATTCTTTCAATATCTTTTTCAATTCTTTCGGATCGATATATGATTCAATATATCCACAATTCTTGCACACATAGCTAAAAACTCTTGGAGGCAACTTGGTCATTTTTTTCTTTTCAGCTTTAAAACTGAGTTCAACACCGCCGATGCTGCCCGAGACCATGGTTCCAAACTCCCAGAGATCTTGCTTACTGCATTTTGGACATTGGTTCATGATGATTCCACCTTTTTAAGTAACCTAAGCTTCCCACCCTGAAAACATTATCGTCCTTTGGATATAAATATTTTGTCAAGAATTACTCTATGATATGGAGATTCAGGTTTAGAGCTTAGAAATTAATCTTAACTTTCAAAAAATCAGATTGAAGGATTGATCACCCCTGGTTCAATTTATTTGAACGGGTTTTCACATTCCCGGCAAATGGTTTAAGTAAATAGAAAAAACCGCAGATGAACGCCGATAAACACGGATACAAATTATTATTTGTTATCCATATCTCTGTTTATCTGTGTTCATCCGCGGTTACCTTTTTTCTATAAATCCTTTTAACCCATTTCCAAGCACTGATTTTTAATATATCAAGTATTCCTGCCATGGGATGAAGTCTTCTTTCTTTCGTTAATAACGAAATTTCCTCAAAGTCGTCAGCGCTGCCGAAGTTTATCAATAATTTTATCCAACGGATCTGCAAAACGATATCGCTTACTCTTGGTCGCACCTTTTTTTTCTAGTGCACCTAGATCTACCAACTCTGTTAATCGTGTTCTCAACACGTAATCACTGATCTGCCTGCACCATTGTTTTGCAAATTCAAGATTGAACCAATTCTTATACTGCCTGGCCATTACCAATATTCTTCTCGAGGTTTCATCCAAACCACTGCTTAGCAGGTCCTTTTCGCGATATTTTTCCACAGCGTCTTGATAGCTGGTTAACACGGCTTTTGAAAAATGCCGGATCAATTCTTGATAATCTCCGGCATGGTCTGTTTTGGCGAGCAATTCATAATACCCTTCGGTATCATCAACAATATTTCGTTCTATCAAACATAATTGTGAATTTGGCAAGTTGTGGTGCTCCAGATATAAATGAAACAACGATCTCCCTGTCCTGCCGTTGCCATCAACAAATGGGTGTATACTTTCAAATTCATGAAAGAATATTGCACCTGCTATTACAGGATATATACCCGGACCAGAATAATTCAACCAATGTATCAATGAGTCCAATTCTTCTTCAATGTGTTTGGGTGGTGCTGGGATAAACAATTCCTGGCCAGAGGTTGACTCGATGGAAGATATAAAATCTCTGAATTCCCCCGGTCTTGCGTCATCGGCACCTTGTAGCAGTAAATTATGTATCTCTTTTACATGGCCGGTTGTCCAAGATTCGGTATAGCTCGATAGCAGGTATGTGAATAAATGGCTCATTATCTCTTGCCTGGCAAAATCTAATTCTTTTTCATTGGCACCTTCTTCAAAAACCCCTTTTGTGAATCGTTTTACATCTGATCTTGATAATGGATTTCCTTCCAGCTTTGTGGAGATATGAATATTTGATGAATATGCTTCAATTATCAATTCGAAATAATCTTTTTCCGATAAGATGTATCTATTGAGTTCCGAATCCAATCGAAATATTTCAATATTCCAGTTTGCTATTTCATTTGACACGATGATAGTTGGATCAAACGGGATCTTCCGCTTATGTTTTATTGGATATCCAAAGTTTTTAGAGGTCATTATCATAATAAATTGATATAATCGCCTCATAGTATTTATGCATTTCGCTATTATGCTAATCTATTGTGATAATCGATTGAGGTAGTTCCGAGCGCATAAAATCCGAACAACAACTCTGAAACCAATATCACCCTGTAGGGATAAAGGTTTTGCCACTCCATTCTCAGGCGAATTTCTCTTTGTTCATGATCACATCATACAGGTGGAATTAAGGAAAGCAAGCCATTGTGTTTATTAAGCCCCCTTTAGTAGATCAGTCTGCTTCAATAAAATGTTAACAGAACCCGCTACACCTTCAGCCATTGAAGTACCAATAGGTTTACAACCATCACCTACAAGATATAATCCTTTAATTGGTGTGGAAACTTTTACATCATCTCCTTGCATTGCTCTATTTACGGGCCATGTATCTTTAAATATTCCTATACTTAGTATATCTTCATATTCGAAGCTTGGACCCAATATTTGTTCCAGATCTGTTATACCCATTTCAACCTCTCGTTTTGTATCTTCACTTTTCATTATTCCATGAGCTATGAGAAGGTTACTGCCTTTAGGTGCCAATGACCTATCACCATTTGATACCACCGAGAAACCACCGATCCTCAAAGCTTGTAATGGAAAAACTACACCAGCATCTTTAACTGGAGGCTTCTTGACTTTCACATGAAATTTGAATCCCGTTGCTTCCCGAATATTTTTGATGTTTCGCCAAAACATATCATCTTTTTCATCGTTCGGAAGAAGATTTAGTGTAGCTTTTGGTCCAATGTCAGAAACTATGTTTTTTGTCATCAATTCCATCTTGTCCCTTTCATTATTGCCTGAGCCATGGCTGATCGTTGACGAAACCTCAACACCTTTAACCACTCTATCGGTTAATAGAATTTTATTTGCTGTAATATTGGTCCTTAGATCGATATTTCCTTTAGCGATCAATTCACCCAACCTTTTAGTTACAAGGCCACAGCCACCCATAATTAATCCTGGTTTCCAATATCGAATGAAACTTCGGCTTACATAGCCCAGATGATAGGCAGGTATTTCATCCAGATCGAGACTTAATGTGAAGTTAGCGAATTTTCTGAGATGAGCAATTGTGTCTTCCGAGACTTTTCCTTCGTTTAAATATTCAATAGCTGAATATGTGTCCGGTCGACCATCCCGAACATACTTTGCTGTTGCACCAACTACTTTGAAACGATCTCTAAGAACCGAACCAAAATAACTGGGTATGCCTTTTTTTACCTGTATCTCATTTCCAATTTTTCTAAGAAAATAATTATTTTTAAGTTTGGAAATTGGATGGTGGATCAGTCCCTTTAACATCTTTCCCATAGGTCCTGTGCTTCCGTGCGGTACCAGGTGTAGAGCACCAGTACTGATCTTGAAGCCGTTATATGGAATACTTGTAAACCGCCCACCAATGAAGCCCATACGTTCAATGATGCAAACCTTTTTACCTGTATTTACCAAGTTGGCTGCAGTAAGCAAACCTCCTATGCCTGCACCGATGATTATTATATCATATTCATCGTCAAATTTCAAATATCTATTGTCCGGACCACTCATTTTTTACCCCCTGTTGAAACGATAGCGCCGGTCGGACAATAGGATTGACACATATTACAATCGGTACATAGCTCCGATGAGATCTTCAAGATCATATTCAGATCACTGGTGATTGCTTCATTTTTACAAACGAGATAACAATAACCGCACCCTGTGCAATATTGAGAAAAAATTTCCATTCAGTCATCCTCATACATAAAGTCAAATTGTTTTGGATCGAATCTATTGATTATTTGGATTAAGGGGATATTGGTTTTGGAGTTTTTGGTATAATTTTTCTGTTTCCTTTTTTGCTTTGAATGTGGTTATTGCTCCTTTAATGAAATATGCTGTTTGTTGTTTGTTCTGTGGGTCAATGTAATCTATTTTGATATATGGCACCCCCTTGGTTGCAAAATGTTTTGGTTCATATAAACTGATTTCTTTTAATGGGTTCATTACGAAATTGATCTTCTTTCCAAAATATACGATTTCTTGTGGTCTTAGGATTAAATTTCCTCTCTCGGAATAAACCATCAATCGTGTAAATGCTTTATCCACTCTGTCAGATTTTTCAAACCATACTCCAGTTATATGTTCTTCTTGCATATATTTATCTCCGTTTTTTTATGATTATAATACTTATCTCAATGATCAAAATAAAGATGAAAAATATTAAGAGACCATTATTTCCGATTGAAATTCCAGCTATTATCAGAATAATAATAATTATTATTAAGAAGATAGGGAAATTGGATGGCTTGTTTTTGTTAGATGCCATATCAGGATTTGCCATTTAAAACACCGTTCATCATTAAGGAGTTCCTTTTACCTCTCGACCAAAGCACCACCTCAACAAACCTTTTATTGATTTCTGAGTATAAACGGTTTGCGCCACCTCATTTTTAACAGTCGGCGTTATTGATTTAAGACGGTAGTGCGCCCTTAAATGATTTTCTGTTCGAACATCCACACGTTAAAAATCGATTTTCATGTCCTTCTAGATAATCACTAATTATTTTTATATTCTCCAGACTAGTACCTAGATCAACTATTGCAGTAGAGATAGAAGGTTTACTTGATACCTCAATGTGTGTTCTTTTATTGTCGATTTTATTTAATTTAAATGCAACTACGCAAGGATTTCTATTCCATTTTATTCCTGTTCTTGCATCAATTAAACCCCGAGAACGATCTTCAGTTTTAATACGTCCTTTTTTTATTGATTGCATAGATTGGAGGCAAAAATCGTAAGCTTTATTATACGGGATGTTTAGATCGAATTCTCGTGTTTGATGAGGATCCATTGTTTTATTGGATATTTCAAATCCCATTTGTTTGATTTCTTTTCGATGAAGGTACCTTGTAAAAAGAGATGTAAATGTTCCAAATAATAAACCAGAAAATAACCCCGTAAATAGTCCTTCTAAAAGTCCATATTCTATTGTATAAAACACTCCCATTAATATCCCAAAGAAAATTGAATAATATGAAAACAATTTTAGATATTGACTCATATTTTTACCTTCTAAAGATTGTTATATTTTAATGCCAATTTTTACTAATTCTTATTGTTTCAAATAACCAATTAATAACTACTAAACACTCATATAATTGCACATTCGAAACGGGCACACTATCTCTAATATTTTTGGCTCGTCGCCAAGCCCCATCCATTAAACCATTATCACCCTACGGGAATTAAGCTTTTTCCACTCCATTCTCAGGCGAATTTCTCTTTGTCCATGATTAAATATCACTGAAATATTTAAAATTAGATTATATGTTCAACTAATATTTTTATACCTATGCCAATCAGGATCAACCCACCAACGATTCCTATTTGATTTTTACAAAAGTGACCTAATTTATTTCCAATATAAACTCCGATAAATGATAAAATAAATGTAATGATACCAATTATTATTACAGGGGTCCAGATCACGATCTCTAAAAAGGCAAAGCTTACTCCTACAGCCAAGGCATCAATGCTTGTAGCTATGGATAGTATTAACAAAACATAAAGATTCATAATATTTGTTTCTTTTTTATCAGATCCTCTTTTAATTGAGTCATATATCATTTTACATCCGATTATACTTAGTAGTCCAAAGGCCGCCCAATGATCAATATCGGAAATAAATTCTCTTAAATTATACCCCGCAAACCATCCCAAAATGGGCATAATGGCTTGAAAGCCACCGAAAAATATTGCAACCTTCAGCGCATTTTTAAATCTTTGATGTTTTATCGTAATTCCACTCGAAATAGATACCGCAAAAGCATCCATTGCCAAACCAAGCGCTATGAACATGATCGTCAGAATATGCATTTGATCCGCCTTTATATCGTCATAATACTTCCACAAGATCCAGGATTCGATTTGACAATTCATCAAAGAAACCGGTTTTATAAACAACCACTAAGTGTATGATCCTATCAGGTTTATTAACATACAGTCCCATGTGAGACTTTGAGGTAAATCCGTCTGGCTTATCTTCAGAGTGCGCTCGCTCTTCGATAATATTTTTATTATATAATTTCTTTAAATAAAAACTCGTCGTAGATTTCGCCCAACCAAGTTTTTGGGATAGTGTTTTATGTGATATCCCTGGGTTAAGGATCAAGGTTAAGAGCATTTTCCTAAGTTTATCGTTGCGTAACAAACTGGCTAGTTCTTTTTCTTCTTCACCTAGTTTTCCTTTAATAAAATATCTTGTAAAACCACCTTCTTTTTTGGGATAGATCAGGTCGCTATGCTCTAATACATTTAGATGATATTCAAAAGAGCCCATGGAGATATTGAGTTTTCTATTTAGTTCTCGGAAATGGATGCCTGGGAATTTCTCTATTAATTGATATATTCGACGTCGATTTTCAAGATCTAAAGGTGAATCGTATAAACTCATGAAATTTTCACACTACCTAGGATTATCTTAAATAAATAAAAAAAGATCAAGATCATTTGAAATTATTTTTTAACTAGAGAAATGTAAATTACTAAAACAATTACAAAATCAAATGTCAACATTGCATTAATTGTACCAAACCATTGCAAAGCCAAGAAAAATTCCGACGCTAACAACATGGTGATCTTCGATGCAAATATTAGAAACGCTAGTGATAGAATTAATACCTTAGGATTTTTAGATAACCAGTAAGATAAAAGCGTTATTATGAATAACAATATGACTATGCCTATTATGCTGACCTCAAAATATAATGTTAGTTCGTCCATTATACCTCCCCTGGTAATTTTTATTCTTATTATTAATATACTGTGTGATTATTTAAACATTTTAGTGCAATGTTTGAACACTAAATAATTTTAACCTTAGCGGCATCGAAAACTTTTGGTGCAATTCTTGAACAAAATCAAGAAAAAACCTCTCTGTTCAAATATTGCACCACAGTCTTTTTAATAGATCAGACCGAATTAGACTTGGTGTTAAAAATGAATACGGGCAAGATTTTTACAATAATGATAGTAGTATTTCTTTTACTGCTTACCACACAAGTAGCAACTGCTGGAAATAATGAAAGCCAGAACGAAAATGACTCAAATGATTCTAATAGGGATCAGGATCAGGAGCAAAACCAACAACAGAACGGATCATGCAATGGCTCGAGTAATCAGCAGCAGCAACAGAACGGATCATGCAATGGCTCGGGTAATCAGCAGCAAAACCAACAACAGAACGGTTCGTGCAATGGCTCAGGTAATCAGCAGCAAAACCAACAACAGAACGGATCATGCAATGGCTCGAGTAATCAGCAACAGAACGGATCATGCAATGGCTCGGGTAATCAGCAGCAACACCAGAACGGATCATGCAATGGCTCAGGTAATCAACAGCAACAACAAAACGGATCATGCAATGGCTCAGGTAATCAGCAGCAACACCAGAACGGATCATGCAATGGCTCAGGTAATCAGCAGCAACAACAAAACGGATCATGCAATGGCACGGGTAATCAGAACCAGAGCCAGAACCAGAGCCAGAACCAAAACCAACAACAAAATGGATCATGCAATGGCACGGGTAATCAACAGCAACACCAGGAACAAAACCAGGAACAAAACCAGGAATCGTATGGATGGCAAAGCAGACAACAAAATAGTTTAAATGAGGAGGAAGATAATAACAATCGTTGGAGACATCGATATACAAATCAAATACAGCAAAGCGCCGAGAATGGTACGGTGATCATGGAATGCAATATATCGAAAAAAAATGGTAATCTGTATGTGAATTCTTATGAATATCAAAAAGGAATGATGGTTGAAGTTAAAGAACAACATAAACATCAATTACAAATCAAAGTCTCGGCAGAGTTCAAAGAAGGAAAAGTTCTCGTTTTAAACATAGAAAAGAATGCCTTCCAAGTAAAAAATCTTGAGCAGTTGCAAATTAAATTCGATGGAAAAGAAATTAAGATGGGCGATATTGAAGATGTACTCGATGGTAAGGGTACTCAAGCTCAGTTTGCAACGGAGCTTGGCGAGGATGGAGGGCAGTTCATAATTTACATCCCACATTTTTCAGAACATGTAATAACATTGGAAAACTTAGAACTTACAAAAGATGAGGTGTCAAATTTCCTGCTGGCGGCATTTGGCGCGGGAATATTAACTGTGTTTGTATTGATATTGATCGTTGTAAGAATTGGGAAATATAGGAAATGATCGATTTGCATATCATTATAATAAATTGATTTGAAAGATCCTCTTTTCAATTAATGTACGGAATGGAAAATACGCAGTTCGCATTTTTCTCAAATTTTTAGCTCAATTAACACAATCAAATGTAATATTTATATATCAATCATTTACTGTTTAGATTTGTTATGAAAAAATCCAAAATATCTTCAATTATTCCTGACTACGGAGACACCAACGATCCAAACGTCCGAGCCAAGTATGGATATCTGGAGGGAATAGTTAGCATTATTGGTAATACGTTATTGTTTGTTTTGAAATTATTTTTTGGTATATTCATCAATAGTATTGCACTCATTACCGATGCATTCCATACACTATCGGACTCCGGGACCTCTGGCGTAGTAATTCTTGGGTTTAAAATGGCTAAAAAGCCACCCGATAAAGAACATCCTTTCGGGCATGGAAGGGTAGAGTACATTGCAACCTTGATCATCGCGATATTATTAATTGTAATAGGTTTGGGTTTTGTCCAGCAATCTATTAAAAGATTTATTGATTTAGAAGAATTTGCAAATAGTGATTATGCTTTACTTATCGGGGTCGTTGTTATAATCTCTGCAGTAATAAAAGAATTACTGGCACAATTCTCCGCCTCAATTGGCAAAAAGATAAAAAGCGATGTATTGATTGCAGATGCGTGGCACCATAGGAGCGATGCCATAGCGTCTATTGCCGTGGGGCTTGGAATAATCGGCGCAAACTATGGTTTTCCGTTATTGGATCCGATATTTGGGATCGTTGTGGCGGTTATCATAATCTATGTGGGCATCGATTTAATTAGGAACTCGTCGAATTTATTGATGGGTAATGCTCCGGATGAAGAAATTGTGCGGAAGATAAAAAATATTGTCCGATCAATAGAAGATGTCAAAGGTATCGATGAGATATCTATGCACGATTATGGTATAACAAAAGTTGTCTCACTTCGGGTGAAGGTTGAAAATGATCTAAAATTAGACCAAGCCCATGAAATTGCGGATAGAATTGAAAACAGTATTAAAGATAATATGAATTTTTCCACGATCATTCATTTAGAGCCTAAGGAAATCCATCAAGATAAATTTGCGTCAAAAATGATTATAAAAAATATTTTGGAAAAACAAAAAGAGATAATATCATTTCATAGGATTCAGATCATTAGACATGGAAGATCAGAAGATATAAAAGTGCATATAATAGTCGATAAAGATATGTCCGTAGGAGATTCACATAAATTATGCCACAATTTAGAATCGATAATTAAAAATGAATACGGTCAATGTAATGTGGATCTTCATTTAGAACCTTGTGGTAAAAATTGTAAAATATGTACTTTTTCGTGCAGCAGTAGAAAAGAAACTTGAGTAAGTGAATTTATCTAAGTAAATGGTTTTTTTTGTGGTAATTATTTAACGTTATTTAATAAGATATTCTTTAAAAGATTTGAAATTATTCTACCCGACTCTGTTGGATAATATATTATCCAATTTCCTTGCTGTTTACCATATATCAAACCATATTCCTTTAAAGAGGATAAATGATATGAAAGTTTAGAATCTGCAATATTCAAAATTTCTTTCATAATACAAACACAAACTGGCTGTTTATTCACGATCATTAAGATCTTCACCCTATGTTTATCAGAAAGCCCATGAAATATTTTACTTAAATTTTCAATTTTATTATCCTTGGGTAAGTTTTTAATTAAACCATTTATCCCGCCGATCTTTTCAAGGTCGAGTTTAATTGGATCTGGTATTTCCATTGTGCATCACCATTTCAAACTTTTTTGAAATAGAAACTTTTATATCATTATACATATATAAAGTATTTCAATAAAAGTTGAAATACTATAGAGGTATATATCTTATGAATAATATAATTATCGATGCCATTATAAACGGTTGTAATGCAGTAGTAGATTATCTTTCCGCTCATGTATTGACTTGTTTGATTCCGGCATTTTTTATTGCAGGCGCAATTGCCGCATTTATAAAAAAGGATACGATACTAAAATATTTCGGCCCAAAAGTGAAAAGATATAAATCTTATAGTATTGCATCGGTATCTGGTGCAGTACTTGCGGTTTGTAGCTGTACAATTTTACCATTATTTGCGGGCATATACAAAAAAGGCAGCGGTATCGGGCCGGCAACGACATTTCTTTATGCGGGTCCAGCAATAAATATTCTGGCAATTGTTTATACTGCTCAAATTCTCGGGTATGAGTTGGGTGCTGCAAGAGCATTTTTTGCAATTCTCATGTCCATCGTTATTGGATTGATCATGGCATCAATATTTAGAAAACATGATGAAGAATTAAATTCTAAAAATAAAAAAGTACAAATGCTAATTCAAACTGGAGGTGGTGGAGAAGAACGCCCTACCTGGGTATTTCTTGCATTCTTTGGGTTAATGATCGCAATTCTGGTTATTGGTGCATCCGGATTAGCCTGGGTGCCTAAACTGGCAATCGTATATTTACTTACAATAATAGTAGCAGTTTTACTAATATATTATTTTACAAGAGATGATGTTACAGACTGGGGGTACGAAACCTGGGACCTGACCAAAAAAATCTTTCCAATACTCATTGCCGGTACTTTTATCGTAGGCGTTATTGCCTATTTTCTGCCTCCTGAGACATTCAGACCGTATCTTGGTGATAATTCAATATCTGCTAATTTTTTGGCAAGTGTGATCGGTGCAATATTATATATGCCAACCCTTCTTGAAGTTCCAATTATAGGGACAACGTTTGGGTACTCATCGGGTATGATGGGCGGCGGTCCAGCATTGGCCCTTCTCCTTGCAGGTCCCGCAGTAAGCCTACCAAATATGATCGTTCTTTATAGGATCATGGGTGCAAAAAAGACAGGAGTTTACATTATTCTTGTTATATTTATTTCAACTCTGGTTGGATTTATTTATGGAAATATAATAAGCTGAGGTGAAAGAATGAAGAAAATCGAAGTATTGGGAACAGGATGTGCGAAATGTAATAGATTGGAAAAAAATGTTCAAAAAGCGCTAAAAGAAGCTGGAATTCAAGCTGAAGTGAAAAAAATAGAAGACCTAACTGAGATCATGAACCGCGGTGTGATGATGACGCCTGCTTTATTTATTGATGGCGAAGCTGTGGCTGTTGGTAAGGTTCCTTCTGTAGATGAGATCAGGAACATGTTAATTAAATAAAAGTAGGTGAAATAATGCGGTTACTGGCTGAATGGTTCCCGGAATTCGCTAATGAGCTGGACAAAATGGACGAAATGTATAAGGAAAAACGTATGATCGATGAAAAGACCTATCAATTTATTTGTTTTGCGCTTTCTATTAAAAACAGATCAAAACCCTGCCTATTAAAGCATTTTAAAGGTGCTATGGAAGCCGGTGCAACCGTAAAAGAATTGGCATATATCATGGCGCTGGTATTCCGCGAGAGTGCGGGAGGCGATGACTGCTGGACGCATGATGCGCTCGGGGACTATAAAGAATTAATAAAAAGCAACATCCAATGCTGTCCCAAGTAACAAGAGGCAATAGTATGGTAAAAGAAAATACAAAAGAATATTCCCAGACAGGCTGTGATCCCTGGAAGAAGAGCTTAGGTGAAATTTAAGTTTTAAAAGGAGGTATCTATTGGGATCAAAAAGAGGAAGGAAAAAGGAAGAACAAAAAAGCCAAAAAAGCCAAAAAAGCTCTAAGACAAAAACAATAAAAAGTGAAAATTTAGATGATGGCGATTGGACAATATGTCTCGAGTGTGGGACAAGATTAAAATCAAAAAACTTTTCTTCACATCTTGAAAGGATCCATCAAGATTTGTCTAAGATTGAAAGAAAAAAAATAACCAGGGACGCTAAGAGCGTTAAGTTAAAAAGAGATAGAAGAGCCAAAAATCGAATGGAGAAAGAATATATTCGAAAAAAACGTCGTAAAGAAGACATTATTTTTATTTCTGTTATTATTATTATTTTTGTATCGGTTATTAGTGGATATTTTTATTATGAGAAATATTTGCGGACCGAAGATGGTGGCAGTGAATCGGTAATTAATGGTAATCCACCTTCAAATAATAATTGGTTAGATTCATATTCTCCTAGGTATGATATCGGGTCAACTGATGATGATTGGTGGGTAAATTATCCAAATAAATATTCCGATAAAGTTGGAACCTCAGTAAACCACCCAGATTGGGTTAGAACCGCCCTTAAAGGAAAAATGGTTTTAATATTTACCCATAGTACGGATTGTAATCCTTGTATAACCCAGGAAGAAGATGTCAATAAAATATTAAAGAAATACGGCAGCGACCTAACATATTATAATCTAATTACATCCTCTGATGAAGATCAGGATAAAGTCCGAGATATTTATGGTGTCTATTATGACCCTGAGTACCCGAATTCTATTCCGTTAACTGTTTTTGTTACCAGTGGAAAAGATTCAAGTGGAAATGTTGCAGTTGGTTGGCACAGTTATGTAGGTGCGTTCGGTGAAGATGTACTTGAGAGTTGGATTAAAGACGGAATTTATTACTTTGAGCAAAATGGTTGAGAATTTAATCAAATAGGGAGTTAAAACTATGTTAAAAATAAATAAAGAAACGAAACCACATGCAGAATATATCATAATGGTCGCTATTATTTTTCTGGTATCATTCGTAGGTAATGGTGCAAATGTGATGGGAATTAATAACACAGACACAATTAACAAAATAAATAATAATGGGAATACTATAATTACAAGAAATAACGATCAAAATGATACTGCTGGGCCCATGATCTTCAATATTGAGATAACGCCAGAAAATCCAAAAAACGATGATGAGATCTCACTTACTTGTTCAATCGATGATAATTCCGGTATTTTTTCTATAAATATTTATTATTGCACTGAAGAATTTTGTACATTTACCATGCCCATGGATAATATAGAAGAAGATAAATATAAAAATACATGCAACCCAAACTCACTCCCAGCGGGCAGTGTTGAATATCATATAATTGCTAAGGATATTTTCAATAATACCACTGAGTACAATGGTACATTTATTATAAGCCAAAATGGTACTACGATAGATCAACCGGAAAATGGGGAACCTTGCTGCGGAAACGGCTCTACCCCGGGATTTGATCTAAGTTCTATCATTATTGGTGTATTTGTAATTACTATTATATTCTATTTTAAAAAAATAAAATCACATCGAATAAAAGGTTGAACAATGAAAAATCGAAAACGAGTAATATCTATCATTATAATTATTTTAATTATAATTTCAATTGTATTTGTATATTTAGAACTATCTAAATCTGATAAGAAAATTATTGGACCAGCACCGGAATTCACTGCAAAAGATGTGAATGGTACGGAATTCTCGCTAAATGATTCTAAGGGGAATGTTATAATACTTCAAATTATGCGATTAGATAGTTTTACATGCGAGGCTTGTGAAGAACATATAGACCAACAACTTAAAGAACTGGATTCTTTCCATTCTAAACACGGAAAAGATGTAACAATAATTACGATAAATATGAGATTTGATGAACATGTAGATACAAAATTTATGGTTAGAGACGCATATAATGTTGAATGGCATTTAGTTGATGAATATGCACCATATCCCATTTTATCAGAATATCAAAATTATTGGTCAGATAAGACAGGTTTGGAATTTCATAATCCCACAATTATTCTGATCGACCCTGATTTGAATATTGTTGGTGTATATCATATAGATAAGGAGGGTGTTTTGGATTCTGAAACTTTATCATCAAAAATTGATAAGATCCAAGAAGGTGAGTGGGGTAAATTTATCGAAGGTGAAGTTGCAAGTGGTGGGATCTCGTTTGTTGGAATATTTTTACTAGGTATAATTACAGCATTATCACCATGTTCTATTGCACTTATGATTGCAATGTTATCTTATGTTATGGTAATAGATGAAACAAATGATAAAAGTAAACATATCAAAAAAAATAAAAATAAAAGTGGAAAAAACAAATTCAATACAAAAAAAAGTACATGGTCCGGTTTCTGGATCGGAGTGTCGTTTACACTCGGGATGGGTGTAATATTTTTCATATTTGGATGTTTGATATCATATATTGGTTTTTTTATCCAAGTATCGGTTTTATTCTATCTCATTGCTGGAATTATCTTGGTCGTTCTTGGTATTAATGCCATTAAACCATTGAGAGATGTTTATGAAAATTGGAAAGAAAAGCTAAGATCAAATGAGATCAGAGAAAATAAAACCGAAACAAAAAAAAGTTTTATGGAAAAAGGTGGAGATATCTTCACCAAAATTAGCGGTAAATCGGTGTATCTGGGAGCGTTCTTTTTGGGTATTTTGTTCTCGATCGGTTGGGCACCATGTGCGATATCTCTGGTCATGCCAGTATTGATATTAATGCTTACTCAAAAAATTGCAATTCTTATGGGTGGTTTATTATTGTTCGTTTTTGGGATTGGTCATGGTGTGCCAATAATTCCATTGTGTACATTTACGAGAGGAATAAGAGCTAAATTGGGAAATAAATATATTGCTGCTGGTAAATGGGTTGAAAAGGTCTTTGGAATAGCGATTATAATTATTGGAATAATATTAATGCTCAGGTACTGGGGAATTAATTTCTGGTGAAAAGAATCCTTTAATTATTGTATACTTATATTTTCCGAATCTTTTCTGATTTTATTAGATCTTGTGGATCCTTTTCACTTGGTTTATTGTCCTTAATATTACCTTTTTTTTTCTTGAGTATTAATACTATCAATGTAAAAATATATAGAATCACTATAACCATTGGCAGTGCCAACCATGTGTAATCTGCTCTACCAATTCGTGGGTTTAAAGGTGCAAGATCCTCCGAGTCGGGCACTCCATCGTTATCGTCATCCTTGTCCTTTTTATTACCTACGCCATCACCATCGGTATCAACAATTTCAGTACCATCAAATGGTAAATCATCATTGATATTTAATGCACCGTCACCATCGATATCGTTGTCACTATTATCACCTAGACCATCATCGTCTGTATCTGACCATTCGTTTTCATTTTTCGGAAATGCATCAAGGTCGTTATCAATACCATCGTTATCTAGGTCCGAGTCGGAATTATCGCCGGTACCATCAAGATCATGATCGGACCATTCATCTTTATTAAACGGAAAAGCATCATCTGAGATCTCAATACCGTCACCATCTATGTCATTGTCGCTGTTATCTCCGATTCCATCGTTATCCAGGTCAGACCACTCATTTTTATTTTTTGGGAAATCATCATCGGAATTTAAGATCCCATCGCCATCTATATCATCATCGCTATTATCACCAATACCATCATTGTCCAGGTCGCGTGTCTCATCGGGGTCGTATTTGAATGCATCATCAATATTTGGGACTCCATCACCATCAATGTCTTGATCGCTATTATCACCAATACCATCATTGTCCAGGTCGCTCCATTCTTCATTGTCCCTTGGAAATGTATCGTTCGAATTCGATACACCATCACCATCAATGTCGTTGTCGCTATTGTCTCCTATTCCGTCGTTATCCAAATCTAACCACTCGGAATTATCATACGGGAATGGATCGGCAGTATTGATTATTTGGTCGCCATCAATATCCAGATCCGAATTATCACCCTCACCATCATTATCCATATCACTCCATTCATCCGGATTTCTCGGGAATGAGTCTTCGGAATTCGAAATACCATCACCATCAATATCACTATCACCACTATCCGGTATACCGTCCGAATCCAGATCCGAAGGATAATTTGCAGGGTTTAAAGGGTCCGAATTATACTGTATCTCTTTATTATCCGACCAACCATCATTGTCATCATCATTGTCCGCATTGTTCCCAATGCCGTCGTTATCACTATCTAACCATTCTTGAGGATCATTTGGAAATTCGTCGTCAATATTATCTACACCATCACCATCCATATCGCTATCTACGATATCCAATATTGAATCCGAGTCGGAATCTATTAATCCATTAAAGAATTTAATTTTTAATGACGAGCCAGAGTTATCATTAATATCATATGCAGTTGCCTTCAATGTATGATTACCGGGTTCTAGAGACAAAATCGATAAATAATAGATATAATAGGAAGACCCCACCTCGTTACTCATATAGATCGCAGTACCATCATCAATAAATAATTTTACTGTTTTCACACCTGAAGTATCAAATGCATATACCCGAACAATTAGATCTTCGTATATTACCTGATCAATTACCGGATTTACAATTGCACACTCCGGGCCATTGGCATCATTCTGAAATGTCAGTAAAATAGAATCCATAACGCTGGTTGAATCTTGATCCAAACCGATAGTTTTAATTCTATGGCTACCATCATTGAATTTGGTAGTATCAAGTGAAAAATCCCAGGGGCCTGCACTTACATCAGAACTGATCAACGAGTCATCCACATATAGCGATACAGATACCAGATCAGTACCTGAAACCTTAACACTGATCGTTCCAGAAACCACTGCATTATCCAACGGCGCGTTTATAGAAATTGCAGGGTGCCAGTTATCTATTTCAAAGGTCAAGAAAGACATTATAAAATTCCCATCGGGGTCATATGAAATAGCTTTGGCAAAGTGTAACCCATCTTTGAATATTTTGGTATCGATAGAGAATTGATGCATTCCTACAGAAATGGAATCGTCACGACCGTATAATGAGTTGTCTATATACAACTCAGTATATTCGGTATCATCTGCGGGGTTAGGCCGAACGATAAAACCGTATGTCCCGGAAACAGCCGTGCCTGGGTTATCTATGGGGTTTGAGACAAGATTCCAATTATCTACGGTATAAGTTTTGGAAAGCGATCTTTCACCGTGTGTATTAAAAGCTATAGCCCTGAAAACATGTTTTCCATCATTTAATTGAGTGCTGTCCAGGCTGTATTCATAAGTTCCACTACCGACTTCGGTCATATCACCTAACCACTCACCATCCACATAAAACTTTATACCATCCGGACCTAAAGCTTCTGCTGTAAATTCCACAGAAATACCTGACAATGGTTCGGGTTCTGATGTTTCGAGGTTAAAAGATAATAAACTCGGAGGTGTGCCGCTTCCTATATTACTTACTTGAACCTGCAAATATCTTCGAACAACAATATTATCGTCATCCTTGGCTACAATTGTGATAGTTTTTAAACCATTATTTAATGCAGTGGTATCCCAGTCAGTGGACCAAATATCGCTTGAGGTATCTTTTATAAGAGAAATCCAACTAATTTCTCCTTCCACTTGAAAACCACACCACGTGACACCATTAGAATTTTCATCAACTGCTATTATTTTAAAATCATATGAACTTCCGGATACAATTCCACCATTTTGTGGTGAGATCAATTTGATTGCCGGACCACCTAATTGGAGGTAGCTATAGCCCATTGCAAGAAATGTGTTACTATTTTTATCAATTAGAGTGGCATTTGTATTTCCATTATACTCCCACCAAAAATTAGGAAACTCAGTAGTATCTCCATCATGATATTGAATTTGCATTCCAAATAATGCATTATTATTAAGGTATAGGTCCTCGGTATTGAAACCATCTGAAGCAGCACTATAATTCAATTTTATTTCAAATTCGTACCTATTTGGTGAAAGATAATAGTTTACTGCACCAGTCTGGTTTTCATTTGTGGGATCAACTGAATCTTCTATCCAATAGGAAATACCACCTGAAGCGGTAAATTTTCTATCGGAAAATCCGTCTCCTTTTGAAACCATTAATAAATTCTCTTTATTTGCATCCATTAAAAAATCTCGCTCCATAGACGGTAATGAAGTATAATTTTGTTCAAAATGAACCATTATACAATCATCTGGTGATGATTTTGAATCGTACACTACTACACCAATATATACGAAAGAATTAACTGGATCTTCTGTCAAATATAGTTTCATATTGAGCTTCGAGCCATTAAAATTAGTAAAGATCAAATCCCGCTCATATGAATCTGCCCAGGAGAAATCACCGGATATATCACCGTCTACATTGGGCACACCATTTATCGCATAAGTGGAATAAAAAATTAGGTCCGAAAGTTTGACACCCAACCTTAAATCACCCCATGCACCAGCATCAGATACATTACCATTGGTCATTGACCAATAATAATCAGTATAAGCACTAGTCTGACCTTGAAGTCGAGCGTGAATAAAAAAACCCAGTTCATCAGCCGGACCAATATTCAGATCAGATGCTGAAGAGTTATCTGATTTTGAATTAATCGGAATTTTAAATTCATATTTCAATTGCGTTGAAACACTGTCTCCTTCCACTTCGGCTTCGAAATCAGTACTTGCATCACCGTCAATGATCCATGCTGTACCGTTCCAGCAATAATCTTCTAAAATGGTTGTTGTTCCCTTTTTACACATAACTCCATTTTCATTAGGTGTGATATTAGTTCCAGTTAACATATCGTCATGCTCACCATCGTATTTAGACCCGCCATCTCCTTCATCGAATAAAAGTTCAACGAAATTATTGCTATTGCCGCTATTCTCATACAGATATGAGATACCGATGAAGAGATATTCCGCATCGTTCATCAGAAATAACGTTAGATCTGTTTCTTTTGAACCATTTTGGTTAACCAGTTTGATCATACGCACATATGCCTGGGCCCACTCGGAATTACCGCCGCCACCTGATGAGTCAAAGAAACCGTCAATTACCGGTCTATCCGAGCCCTCGAGATAATATGAATACATCTGGCCGCTCTCGCCTTCCGACTCGCTCAAATGCGCCTGGGCAGGCTGGGGCAATATCAAACATAACCCAAGAAAGCATATTATACAAAATATTGTCGAAAATCTAACACTTCCAATATTATTTTTCTTTATCGATTTCATTTTTCTACCGCCTTTTACATTTAATTCTAAATCTCAATGTAATTCAACATGATCTTGCTCAACCTACTCGTATTATTCGTTTTACTCCTCTCTTCGTAAAAACGAAAACGGTTTTTTTATATCTTGACCAAACTTTGAATTAAGGGCATTTTACAACAGAGTTTGGGATTTGAAATATATATGAGTAATATTATTTAAATGTTTTATTAGTTTGGTTTTGTTTCCCTGCCTAAATTATAAGCGAATCAATGTATGCCCAGCAAATTTATCAGTTATTTCTTAACATTCCTTTTTATCGAAATGATAATTACAAGATTGATCATAATTTACTTCATTTAACAAGGGTATTTTTTCATCAGTATTTATTCTCTTTCGCAAGTCTTCTTTCGCCAGGTGAAGATCATTAGACCAACAATAATTGCAATAATGACTCCAATGATCGATAGATCCGGAATAAATGCAGTAGAAGAATCTTCTTCCACGGACGATATTTTTTCAATTATTAATTCATGCTCGGAGAACTCCGGGACATAGACCATGGCATGGTAACCACCGCTGTGTTCTTCAATATAATAGGAGCCTTCATCTCCTTGTTTCGCCCCCAGAACATCTTGTGCACCCGAGGCCTCTATTAGAAGCTCACCATCCAACTTAACTTGTAACTGGTTCTTTTTTGCATTACCTATCGATTCTTTATCAAGACCAATACCTACAACTTTGCCTTTATGTTCTTCACTGGAAACCATGATCTTCAATCTATTTTGTTCCATAGATCTCAATTTCATTTGTACTTTACCTTGATAATTGAATTTTTGTGTAAGGTATTTTCCGTTGGATGTTACAATGTCAAGTTCGGAATCGATCGAGCCGTTCATGACCGATTCGGTATATTTATATCTATATTCGTTTCCACCATAGCCATTTACCGGCACCGATATGAACATGAGGTGGCCTTCAGAACCGATTTCGACTTCGATCGATGAGCCCTTGATCACAACTTCCGCACCACCCACGCGTACATAGGCCCGATCGGTTAGACCAACGACCTCGTAAGTTCCATTGGACCGTTTTTCCAATGCGAGTCCATTGGCAAGTTCCAGTATTATTACAACACTCTGATCATCCTTATTTGCAGTAACCTGGATCATACCGGTTGGGTTATTATGTGCCATTATTCTGCTCCCGGTACCGTTCATCATGAACATGGCACCAGAGGTTTTTGGCTCGGTCGTTGGTTCGAAATTCTCAATTGTTAATGAAGATATTATCAGTATATCCTCTTCAGTCTTTAAAGTATAATTAAATAATGCCCCATCAGCATAATCGAATGCAACAAAACGACCGTCAACCATACCGTTTTCGGTATTGAATACTCCGAACATGTTTGCATTCTCAGCTTTCTCCGTGCAACTACTAGCCATTTGTTTGTCATCCATGTCATTTTCAGAAGTACCATCTTTGTTTGTGCCAGGATCATCGGCATCCGAGATTTCGCTTGCTAACGCCATAGCTGGCATGAATATAATCGCTCCGATCAAAAACAAACTCGCAATATATCTTAGTGCAATTTTCGTTCTATTTGACATCATTATCACCTACATTTTCTGTTGTAAACTAATTTGTTAGTTAGTATATAAGTCGTTTATGGTGCAATCATTTGATTATAGTGCAATCCTCTAACAATCACGAGTTAAAAAAAATGCCTCTTCTCCCAATTTAGGATGATAATAAAGATTGTGGCTTGAAGACCGTTAATCGTGAATGGTGAAAGTTTGAAGCCTGGGGGAATGGGAAGACTGGGGGAATGAATGATTGGGTGGATGGGAAGAATGGGTGATTATAGCTGTTATTGAAAATTGAAGAATAGAGATTGGGGGAAAAAAAACAATAATGTAATTTCAATTTACATTTTATAATTTTCACTTTACAATTTACAATGCCGTAAGCGCCAATAAAGCTGATTTACCCCATTGCCCCATTACCCCATTATTTCATTCATTAATAATGATTTTATCTTCCCTAAATCGGGAGATGAACCAAAAAAATAAATACTGGAGACCTTGCTCTTCATTGCTCTTATTAGAGCTCTATTATATTTATCTATAATTAAAAAGAAGTAAACTGACAGATCATTTAGACGATTGCACCAATTCTTATTTATATTCGACGAATACATAGAATATAATGTTCACAATTGGAGCCGAGTTAAAATGCAAATAAAAAAATGTAGGAAAATAAATGGTTTTCTAATTTTTATTTTATTATTAAACCTAACTCTCCTTTCATTTAATACCAGTCTAGGGCAAGACATCACTGATCCGGATTCAATTGCATATAACGATCTTGAAGTTAGCGTTTCAAATGATGAGAATCATTACTTCATCAGCACATCTAATTTAACTGTTTCAATTTCCAGGTCTAACGGACAAATAAAATATTTTCCACTCAATAATGAACATAATATAGAATTTATAATAACAATAGACCGAATAGAAATATTTGGCTCAAAAATGCAGGGTAACCTTCTTCCAGAGCCAACATATACCTGTAATCTAAAAAAAGAATGGCATTTTATTGAAGATCCGGGTGAAAGTGATAAAGATCATAGAGCTGATCCCATTTTGATCATGTACTCAACTTTTGATCTGGAAAAGTCTATTAAAGATGGTAGTTCAACAGATGGTAATGATAAAGCAAATGAAGTTCCAAGTAGCTCTCATGAAAAAGATAATCAACCGACAACTAGTGAAGATCCCGGTAAAGAAAAGATTACAAATGCGGTAAAACTTGAGCTGATCTTCAGACCAGTTCCACTAAACCCGGATGAGATCAAAATGGATTACCAGATAACTTTTTTAAAAGAAATTCCAGATAGTGTTTCAATTGCAATGGTTCATGAGCTTAAAGTAGTTCTTGAAAAAAACTATGTGTTCGAATTCCAAGAGATGTCTCGAAGTGAGAAAAAAATAATTGATCAAGATCCAATGGATAATAGGATGATGAATATATTTTCAAACACAGATCCAAAAGGGATAAATTTTGTTACGAATGGTTTAGAAACAGGTTTCTTTACATGTGAAGATGAATATTCGATAGCTAATAATAACAAAACTTTGGCGGCGGGTTATATTTATAAGAGCAACTTATTTGAGCTTTATTACATATATGACATGGTAACCGATGACAATGGAAGTCTTTATGGAATCCTCCATGATCCGGAAATTGGTATATATTCAGAGAATTTCAAATCATTGCAGGAGTTAAAAGAAGATATTCAAAAGTTTGTTGAGGAGCATTATAAATCTATTGCCGCAGGTATAGTAATCGGAGTTGTCATTACAAGTTTTGTAGTGGTACGGGCGCACACGATCGCAAGAAAAAATAGAGTATCGGTTGTTCGGCTTGAAAATAATAGATATTATAAAAAATAATCATTCATTTTTTAAATACCAGTAATTTAAAATTGAATCCACAAGAACATCTACAAATGACGATTTGAAACTGATGAGCAAACCAACCACTCTATCCGGATCGAGTATAATATATTTTTTCATTCGACCAGTTTTTTCGCTTTTTAAGATTTGATTCTGCTCCATCCTCTTTAAATGATATGACATGGTTGCTCTGGTTACCGAGAAATGCTCGGCAATACCTTCCTGATTTGATTCTTCATTCATGATTATATATAATATTATACCTCTTGGCAGTTCCTGGCGAAGAAAGGATATAATTCTTTTATCCTGAGTCGAAAGTCGAGCATCTGTCAAATAATATCTTGTAAACCCTTTTTCTGCAGTGGACATTATAATATCTTTATGTTCAAGGTAGTTAAGATGATATTCTAAAGTACCGGATACAAAACCACTTTTACGTTCTAACTCACGGTAATGCAAACCAGGATTGAGACGGATCATCTCATAGATCTTTTTTCTAGATTCAAGTTCCAGAGGGTCAGTGACCATTCTCACCGCCCTTTCCAATTAATAATGGTAACAATACCAATATTGGTGCGAGAATTGTAAGAATAAGAAAAACCGGGTCACCGTAAATATTGATCCCCAGATCATGGATAATAGAAATTAAATAAATACTTTGGAGACAAATAAAAAGAATCGTTAAGAATATAAGCCCAATGAATTTGTTTAACCCTGTTATTGTATATGCTGAAATATATAGGAGCATTAGGAAAATAGTTACTACCATACAGATTGCAACTATTGTATCAAAAAGGTACATCTACAATCCTCTCGGTTATGATAGCCAATCAAAATATTTATAGTAATCGTTTAAATTCTGGTCATTAACTAAATTATTGGACATTAACTTTGAGGGGTGCACTCCAAATAATTATTACGCCTCATATGGGATTTGAGGTTTATCCGTTGCTGGGTTATTGGTGCTCCGACGTGGGCGACTCGCTATAATTTAATACAGCCAAAGTGTCTTGATTAAAGTAATTTGATAAATTCTTCTACAGTTAAGCCAGCATATTTTATAATGTGTGATAAAGTACTTCTTTTAATTGGTTTATGAGCAGGAACTGTAATTTTAATTATTTCCTCACCAGTTCTTTTCTGCAATCGAATATGACTGCCTTTTTGCCTAACAACAATAAATCCAGCTCTTTGAAGTGCATTTATCACTTTTGGGTAATGGAGTGAAGGAATTTTTGTCATTAAAACCCTTTTATTAAACTGTGATCACTTTTACTATTGGTTTTTGAACGGTTGTTGAATAA
This sequence comes from Thermoplasmata archaeon, assembly GCA_020696345.1. Classification (GTDB taxonomy): domain Archaea; phylum Thermoplasmatota; class Penumbrarchaeia; order JAEHCK01; family JAEHCK01; genus JAEHCK01. Next base: position 53,234 of record JAEHCK010000013.1, read on the forward strand.
AGATCATCATCAATTGGTTCTAAAAATAATTCAATTGCTTCTTTTATATTTTCAATTGCTTCTTCCTCAGTTTCGCCTTCAGAAATACAACCTGGTAATGAAGGAACATATACTGTATAGCCACCTTCGTCCGAAGCTTCTAAGATCACTTTTAATTTCATGCTTTCACTTCACATATAGATATGTTTGATTTTATTTATAAATATATAGATGAGAAACATACTTTGGCCTTCGAATGACTCGCTCGTCGCCAAGCCCCGACCCTACAAACCTTTGTCCCTGCGCTGGCCGTCCCCTACCTTGCTGCTCGGAGCTGGTCAGCGAAGATTTTTGCTTTTATTTCGTTGGGTTGTATTTAGTGAAGATATCGGTGTAGTCTTTGTTTTGATATATTCTATTTCTTTTTTGGCCAGTAATCTCTATTAAAATCCCAATGTTTTCTAGTTTTGAGACTAATTTGTTTGCTGAGACGTATGATATCCCAATATACTTCTCTGCTTGTGGTATGCTGATGAATGGTGTTTGGTAAATGTAATCCAGTAGCAGTTTTGCGTGTGAGTTTCCTCTCGTGTTGTCAGATATTATGTTTTGCTGTTCTGTTTTTAGTGCTTGTATCTTTTTTGCTGTGGTTATTCCTTCTTCAGATATTTCCGCAATTCCTTTTAGGAAAAATTTGATCCATGATTCCCAGTCTCCTTCGTCCCTTACTTTTTGTAGTAGTGCATAATATGTTCTCTGATTTCTTTTAAGATACAGTGACAAGTAAAGTACGGGTTGGTTCAGTGCCTTCTCTTTCATTAGCATCATCATTATCAGTAGTCTTCCCATTCTTCCGTTTCCGTCTAGGTATGGGTGTATTGTTTCAAACTGACTATGGGCTAGAGCACATTTTAATAGCACAGGGTATCCTTCTTTCTTAGCGATGTAGACTAGCAATTCTTTTAGATTCTTCTGCACGTCAGTTCGTGGAGGAGGTACGTATATTGCCTCAAGAATGCTGCAACTAGGAGGACCTATCCAGTTTTGTTGCTCTCTTATCTTTCCCGGGTCTCTTTCATGTCCTCGGGTATTTGTTAGTAGATGCTCGTGTATCTCATTCATCAATTCGATTGTGATGTCTCTTGCCTTGATTTCTTCCAACCCATAATCTAGAGAGGAAACATAATTGACAATATCTTTTACATCAGGAACTCGTCCTGCATTTACTTCTGCTGCTTGATATTCTAACACATCGATTAGCGAGGCTCGGGCGCCTTCAATTTGAGAAGAGAGAGTTGCTTCTTGCCGAACATACATAGCTATGAATAACTCTGAGTTTGGTAAGAAATCTGAGATTCCATCTAATCTTCCTAGCGCCCTCTCAGCTTTTGATAACATTCTAATCAGTTCGTGATCAAACTCTATTGGAGGATCTGGGGGTAGAGGTGAGGGGTGAAATGATAGGATTCCTTCTTCATTCTCTAGGTACTCGCCACTTCTCATCTTCCGAAACTCCACAATGGTAAAACAGAATGTACTTATTAAACCTTTTGGAGTGTTAGGTTAAGTTTGGTTTTTTCGGTACTTAAATGTTTCTGTTTTTTCGGTGTTTTATGTAACTTAAGCTGTCATAAAACAGGAAATTAGATTACTGGCCAATAATGCAGTTGAATACGACCCAAATTGCAAAAATAAATCTTCGCCTCCTTAAGCCCCGACCCTACAAACCTTTGATGGTTTTTTGAAAATAAACGATTTGCGCCACCTCGTTTTCAACATTCGGGGTGGTTGTTTATTACATCGTTTACCCTTCCCATGAAATTGCTCCCGTTGGTCGCAACTCTTCACTCTGGGTCGGTACCCTCGCTCAGAGTGAGGCATCCACGTAGTCCTCGCCGTTGATAAGTTACTGGTGCGAGGACGTGGGCTCGAACTTAAATTAATATTTTTATTTAAAGGCAAATCGACAATCGTTTATTTTATTGAATGATATTATTTATCTTCATAATATAGTTCCTTCCATCGATCTTTTAAATATTTCCTCAATAATCGATATACATCTTTTTTTTTATGTGTTCTAAAATTTATAACACCATGTTTATTAGTTATTGTTTTGATTTCCAAAGCTGTAATTTCTTTTTTGTTTTTTAAAAATACTCTAGCATCTATTCCTTTTATGGAATTAATATCATCGTATTGAATTGTTTCATATGTTCCAGATAAAGTATTTAGTTTTCCATTTGGTTTTATTTTAAGTGTATCTAAAGAGATTCCATTTTTATCAATTCGTAATTTTGTAATAGATGGCCTGTTACCTGGACTATAATAATAATTCTCTGTAATTTCAGTGTCTCTTTTAGAATAAATACTTCCCGTAATATATAATATTGTCATAATAATTAGAATTATAAAGCTCCACATTATTGCTCCCAATAACATCCCAATAGGAAGAAAACCTAATAAATATCCAACAAAAATTATTCCAATTGCTAATGAAAAAATCATGAATAAAATTAACAAATCATCTTTAATTTTATCGTCGATTTGCCTTCCTCCATTATTTCATATTATACCCTCGCCAAGCCCCGCCCCTAAAACCATTATTGTCCTCCGGACATAAAGGTTTTGCCACTCTGTTTTCAACATTCGCCATCGTTGATTATTTTTCAATATGGCCCACATGAAATTGGCCTTCTACCGTCGATGAGATATTACCAGGCCAACTCCTCGTTCGGGATCGTAACCCTCACTCGGAGCAGAGCATCCACGTAGTCTCGGTCGTTAATGAATTGATAGTACCTCGACGTTGTTTGGGCTATTATTAATATAGGGATTTTTATTATAAATTGTCATTGAATATTGAATATAGCATTGAAGTAAGAAGTATTGATATAAATAAGAAAAATAGTATAAATTCAATATTTGTCCAAATTATATTTAATATTAATGAGATCAATGATATAATAACAAATATTGAGAATAATATTTTATCATATTTACTTCTTCTATTTTCAGGTCTTTTAATTTTTCCAATTATAATTAAATAAGAAAGCATGAGAAAAGGTATTCCTAATGCTAGAATTATCGCAACTGAATTAGATAAATCTTGCCAAGAAGTATTTGTGTATTTATCAATTAAAAATAGAAGTGTAATTGCTATAATCACCGAAATTATTTCAATTAAATAAATCCTAATAAGAAGTATGTCTTTTTTGTTTTTAACCATAAAAATCCCTTTGAATATCCCGCCCTCACAAGTCACTTGCATTAATACTACTAATATACTGCTTATATAAGCTTTAATACCCCGCACATATGTACAAGGCATGTTACGGGTTGTACGGGGTGCGACTTTTCGCTCGGTGTTTACTCGATCGTTGTCTTTGTCTTCCATCATAATCCATTTGGTTCTCTATATATTTTTCTACGACTTCAAACCTACTCCCCACGCTCCCGTGGAACGTCCCCGACGTCCACAGATGTTTCGGGCACCACTCTTTCAGGTGTGGAATATCGAAAGAATGTATGCACGTGGTTGGAGCTTACTGCCTGCTTTACGATCCTGCAGTCAAGATTAGTGCAGAGCTTTTATTAAATCATCAATAGTTTTCTTTTTTACTTAATTCAATAAAAAAAATGCTTCGCAAAACGATTAATCAATAACGCATTTTTTATAAATTCAGATATCGTTAAACGAAAGCGCCCTACGGTTTCGAACGGAAACTTTTTGACGGTTACCTGCGCTGTAACCCTTTTCCACTTCGTGCAAACACAATAGAATCCTTCGGATTCAATCGAGATCTCAAAATTTGGTTAAAATAACGAGTTCGAGAATTTTGAAATACCGTTAACGGAAAAATAGTGGCTAAAGCCA